>NZ_JASNRB020000010.1:0-239208 GCF_030411975.2 Massilia orientalis
CGTCATTCCCGCGCAGGCGGGAATCCAGGCAGAGCCAGCATATCGACTCAGTATGTCCGGCTGTAGCGGATTAAAAACAGCCGCTATATAAAACAACGTCATTCCCGCGCAGGCGGGAATCCAGGCAGAGCCAGCATATCGACTCAGTATGGATTCCCGCTTCCGCGGGAATGACGGTTTATGGGCTAATCCTCATACTTGGGTCCCCGCTTCCGCGGGGACGACGTGCCGGGGCAAACGCTCTTGTCAGCGTTGCGCGCGCAACGCGTCCGCGCACTCGCGCACGAGCGCGGGTCCGCGGTAGATCAGGCCGCTGTACAACTGCACGAGCTGGGCGCCCGCATCGATCTTGGCCTTCGCATCGCGTCCGCTCAGGATGCCGCCCACGCCGATGATCGGCACGGCGTTGCCGACTTCCGCCTTCAGCGCACGGATCACGATGGTCGACTGTTCGAACACGGGCGCGCCCGACAGGCCGCCCTGTTCGGCCGAATGGCGCATGCCTTCCACGTCGCGGCGGGCCAGCGTGGTGTTGGTCGCGATCACACCGTCGATGCCGTGGCGAACGAGGGCGCCGCCGATGTTGCGGATCTGATCGCCATCGACGTCCGGTGCGATCTTCAGCGCCAGCGGCACGTAGTGGCCGTACTTGTCGGCCAGGCGCGACTGTTCTTCCTTCAGCTGCGACAGCAGGGCATCTAGTTCGGACGCGCCCTGCAACTGGCGCAGGTTCTTCGTGTTCGGCGACGAGATGTTGACGGTGACATAGCTGGCGTACGGATACACCTTCTGCAGGCATGCGACGTAATCGTCGGCCGCGCGCTCGATGGGCGTGTCGGCGTTCTTGCCGATGTTCAGGCCCAGCACGCCCTGGCGTTCCTGGTAGAAGCGCGACGCCTGGACGTTGGCGACGAAGGCGTCGACGCCGCCGTTGTTGAAGCCCATGCGGTTGATGATGCCGCGCGCGGCCGGCAGGCGGAACATGCGCGGGCGCGGGTTGCCGGGCTGGGCGCGCGGCGTCACGGTGCCGATCTCGATGGAGCCGAAGCCGAGCGCGGCCAGGCCGTCGATGTAGGCGCCGTCCTTGTCCAGGCCGGCGGCCAGGCCGACCGGGTTCGGGAACGTGATGCCCATGACCGTGCGCGGATCGGGCTTCGGTTTGCGGACAATGCCCGTCAACCCCAGCGCGGCGGCGCGGCGCAGGGCGGGGAGCGTGACGTTGTGGGCCGTTTCGGGGTCGAGGGAGAACAGCAGCGGGCGGGCGAGGGCGTACAGGAGTTTATCGGACATGGTCGGCTATCGAGAATTCGCGACATTTTACCTTGTGTGGCAGCAATACCGCATGTCCTTCGGGGCTTCAACGATCCAGAACACCCCATACACCGTCAATACGGGCTTCCAGCGGCCTGAAATTGATCTTGTAAGCCATCTTCGGGCTCTGCTCGATCCAGTAACCGAGGTAGACGTAGGGCAGGCCCAGTTCGCGTGCCTGGCCGATCTGCCACATCACGTTGTACGTGCCGAACGACGCGCCGGCCACGTCCGGGTCGAAGAACGTGTAGACGGACGACAGGCCGTCCGACAGCACGTCGATGATCGACACCATGCGCAAGGTCCCGTCGGGCTCGCGGAACTCCACGAGGCGCGTGTTGACGCGGCTCTGCAGCAGGAATTGCGCGTACTGGTCGCGGCTGTCCTGGTCCATGCCGCCGCCCACGTGGCGCGTGGTCTGGTAGCGCAGGTACAGCGCATAGTGCTCGTCGGAGAACGACAGGTTGGCCACCATCGCCGTCAGGTCCTCGTGGCGCTTCCATGCGCGCCGCTGGCTGCGGTTGGGTGTGAAGCGCTCGGCGGCGACGCGCACCGGGATGCAGGCCCGGCAGCCGTCGCAATAGGGACGGTAGGTGAAGATGCCGCTGCGGCGGAAACCGTTGCGCACGAGTTCCGAATACACGTCCGCATTGATCAGGTGCGACGGCGTGGCGACCTGCGAGCGGGCCTGGCGTGCGTCGAGGTAGCTGCAAGGATACGGTGCCGTCGTATAGAACTGCAGCGTGGAAAATGGCAGATCATTCAGGTGCGTCATGCAAAGCTCTCGGAACGACGTGTGTTGAACCCATTGTAGCCAAAGACGGCGCCGCGCACCGTTAGGTCGTCAACGGTGGCGCGACTTCCCAACGTTCGATCGGCGGTTCCTGGATCGCCTGGCGCAGGTGCTGCAGGAAATCCCGGCGCGGGATCGGCACCGCGCCCAGCGAGGCCAGGTGGCCCGTCTCCTGCTGGCAGTCGACCATGTTCACGCCGTGGCTGCGCAGGAAGGCGACGAGGTACGCGAGCGCGACCTTCGACGCATCCGACACGCGCGCGAACATCGATTCGCCATAGAACATGCGGCCGATGCACACGCCATAGGCGCCGCCGACCAGTTCGCCGTCCAGCCAGACCTCGGACGAGTGCGCATACCCCATGCGGTGCAGGCCCGTGTAGCCGGCGATGATGTCTTCCGAGATCCACGTGCCCGGCCCGTCCTTGCGGGGCGCGGCGCACGCACGCATCACCGCTTCGAACGCGCCGTCGAAGCGCACGACCCATGGCCCGCCGGCCTGGCGGCTGCGCTCTATCCTGCGCAGTGTTTTTTTCAGGCTGTCGCTGACCTTGAAACGCTCGGTGTACAGCACCATGCGCGGGTCGGTGCTCCACCAGAGGATCGGCTGGCCCTCCGAAAACCAGGGGAAGATGCCGTTCCGGTACGCCTGCAGCAGGCGTTGCGGCGAGAGGTCCGCGCCGGCCGCGAGCAGGCCCGGCGCGTCGGTCGTCAACGCTTCGGACACGTCGGGGAACGGCGTATGGGCCTCGAGCCAGGGAATCATCGTCGTACGCCCTGTCAGTCGGGTTGGACGGGCGCCCGCATCGGACCCGCGATGTCGCGGGTGTGGAATCCATAGGTGCCGCCGGCCTCGCGCATCTGCGCGCGGTCGGCGAAGAACAGTTCGAGCGTCGTGCGGATCGTGGGGAAGGCCAGGTCGCTCCACGGGATCTCGGCTTCGCTGAACAATTGCACGTCCAGGCTTTCGATGCCCGGTGCAAAATCGAGGTCGACGAGGCGCGCCAGGTAGAACATATGAACCTGGTGCACGTGCACGACATTCAGCAGCGTGAACAGGTTGCCCAGTTCGATGTTGGCGCCCGCTTCCTCTTCCGTCTCGCGCGCGGCGGCCGCGCTCGTGGTCTCGCCGTTCTCCATGAAACCGGCCGGCAGCGTCCAGTAGCCGTAGCGCGGCTCGATGGCGCGCTTGCACAGCAGGACCTTGAGTTCGCCGTCCTGTTCCCACACGGGGATCGAGCCGATCACCATCTTCGGGTTCTGGTAGTGGATCGTGCCGCAATGGGTGCACACGTAACGCGGACGGTTGTCGCCTTCGGGGATGGCCACCGTGACCGGGTGGGCGCACTCGGAGCAGAATTTCATAGGAAGCAGATAAATTAAGTTGCCCTTACTTTACCACTGTATTGGGAGCGACTGGGCCGCAATCCGCCCGCGATGCGCCCCTCGGCGGAGGCGGCTTATGCTGCGATCCGGGCGAGCCGGAGAACTTCGATTGCCTAAAGTGTGGAAGGTGCGTATAATACGAATCATCAGACGCGGGGTGGAGCAGTCTGGCAGCTCGTCGGGCTCATAACCCGAAGGTCACAGGTTCAAATCCTGTCCCCGCAACCAGATTCCAAAGCCGCTGATCCTGTTCCGGATCAGCGGCTTTTTCGTTTTGGATTGCCTGCTCGACCCGTCTCAACGATTCCCGTCATTCCCGCAACGCCCGCCGCCCGGCCCGGTCGAAACCTCCGTGTGCGTTGAAAGCGGAGCCAACGAATGATTACTGTGGAAGACATCAACGAGGCGTGGGGCTGGACCGGCCTGAACGCCGTCGAGGTGCTGGGCGAGAACGCCTTCGGCAATCTGATCGTCAGCGACGAGGACGGCATGTACTGGCGCCTGTCGCCGCAAGACCTGCGCTGCGTACCGGTGGCCGAGGACCGCGCCGCCCTCGACGCCCTCTCGTACAACCAGGAATTCCTCGACGGCTGGTACATGCCCGAACAGGTGCGCCTGGCCGAGACGACCCTGGGCCCGCTGACGGCCGGGCGCAAGTATTGTCTGAAGATACCCCGTGCGCTGGGCGGACACTACGGGCGTGACAACCTGGCCATGGTGCCCCTGCCCGAACTGATCCGGTTCGCGGGCGAGGGCGCGCAGCAGTTCGACGGGCTGCCGCGCTGGCAGGACTGTCACTAGCACCTAGAATCGCCGCAGCAGGCCGACCTGGAACAGGTCGCGGTCATTCGTCTTGCGGAACGTCTTGATGCGGTTGAAGTTGACGATGGCGCGCGTGCGCGCGGACAGCGCGCGCTCGGCCTGGAAACTGATCAGCAGATTCGTGGCCGTGCGATTGCCGTCGCGCCGGTTCGCGGCGAAATAGGGGCCGAGGCCGGCGCTCATCGAGAAGCGCGGCGTCACGGGCTGCTCGTACCACAGCTGCGCCGCGGCCCCGCGCCGGTCGACCCGCGCGCCATCGTCGCCTTCGAACAGGAATTTGGTGCCGATGCCCCAGCGGTCCGCATACCGCCTGGCCTCGATCACACCCGCGTGCGCGCCATGCGTACCGGACATGTTCGTGATCGACGTGCCGAACGTGCCGCCGATCCACAGATGCCCGTCCGGCACCACGTCGGGCGCCGGCTCGGCCGGGCCGAACTGGCGTCCCACGCCGAGCACGAGCGCGTCCGACCGGTGCACATGGCGCATGGCCACATGGTTGTAGCCGAGACGCAGATGGGTGCCGGGCGGCCCGGGCACGGCGAGGCGCAGGCCGGCGCTGAGGAGCACGCCGAGGCGGGCGTCGTCGATCTGGCGGCCGGCGATCTCCGTCGTGTTCATGCTGAGATACGGTCCCGCGCCCAGCTCGCCCGTCCACGCGTGGGAAAAGCGGTGGGCGGCCAGCCATTGCAGCGCGAACCCGTCGCGGTGGTTGTTGTCCGGATGGCCTTCGTTGTAATGGACGAAGTCGATCCGCATGGCACCCTGCTCGCGTCCGGCGCGGACTTCGAACGTGCGTCCGCGCATCCACTGGTAGTCGGTCGCGTTGCCGCCGTAGATGCGGCCGTTGCCGAATGCCAGCGACAGATAGGCGCCGCGGTCGTCGGGATCCAGGGTGCCGGCGTGGGCCAGGGCGGCGTGGACCAGCAGCACCGCCGCCATGCATGTCCGTGGTTTCATGATGCGCTCCGCTTGTGTCAGGCTACGAGCAGTCTGGACAAGCGGAGCGGCCGCGCCTTGTGGCGGCACAAAGCGGCGTCAGCCGGTGGGCTGGTTCAGGCTGGCCCAGAGGTAGGCCGCGGCCATCGTGCGGTGCGGGCGGTAGGCTTCGAGAAACGCTTCGGCCTCGCGCATGCCGGGCCGCGCGCCGCCCGTCAGCCGGCCGATCGCGTTGCGCACGGCCACGTCGCCGTGCAGCGAGCAATCCGCGTAGCCCCAGCCGCGCAGCAGCGCATAGTTGACGGTCCACGGGCCGATGCCCTTGACCGCGAGCAGGCGCTCGCTCACGCCGGCCGGGTCGTCGGTGCGGTCCAGCGGCAGCGTGCCGTCGGCCACGAGACGGGCGAAGCGCAGCAGCGTCTCCGCCTTTGCGCCGGAAAATTTTCGACTGGTCAGTTGCTCGATGTCGAGACCGGCCACGTCGGCCGCTTCCGGATAACACCAGAGGCCGCTCGAATGCGCGCGTCCCGCGAGGCCGATGAACGTGCGGCGCAGGGAAATGGCGAACGGCAGGTTGATCTGCTGGCCGATGATGGCCCACGTCAGCGCCTCGAACACGGTGGCGGACTGGATCACGCGCAGGCCCGGCTGGCGCGCGACGACGGGGCCGAACAATGGATCGTCGCGCACCGCATCCTCGAACGGCGCGGGGTCGATGCGCAGGCCCAGCATGTTCACGAGGGCGTCCTGGACCGCGGCCTCCGAGGCGGTGCCGTCGCTGTCGACGCTGCACTCGGCGCGGTCCGCGTGCAGCGTGATGTCGAGCAGCGTCGGCACGCCGTCCAGCAGCACGCCCTTGCGGATGCGTCCCGCCTGCGCATCGACGACTTCGGCCAGCGCATCGGCATCGCGGCCGTGGAACGTGTACGCGTCCGCGTGGCGATAGCCGGCCGGCAGCGGGATCGCGTGGCGGCTCATTTGCTGCTCATGTTGGTGGACACCGGCACGGGCGCGGCGCGGCCGAAGCGTGGGACAAAACCCGTGACGAACGCGGTGCCGACCAGCGTGATGGCCGAGCCCGCGATCGTGTACCAGCCGATCGCCTCGCCGAGGAACAGCGCGCCCCACAGGATGCCGAAGACGGGGCTCAGGAACGTGACGGTCAGGGCGGACGTCGTGCCGACATCCTCGATCAATTTGAAATACAGGATGTACGCGATGCCGCTGCACAGCACGCCCAGTGCGATCACGGCGCCGACGATGCCCACCGTCGGTGCGCCGGCGGGCGGGAACAGGGGCAGGGCGGGCAGCACCATCAGCGCGGACGTCCACATCGTGCCGTGCGCGTTGGCGAACGGCTCCACGCTTTTCGCCGTGCGCGCATACAGGCTCGCGACGCTGTAGCTCAACGCGGCCACCAGCGCGGCGGCGACGGCGATACCGGCGCCGGGGCGGCTCGTCGCGTGGTCGAAGCCGACGAGCAGCGCGACGCCGACGGTGCCCAGCACGAGGCCCAGCGCCGTGCGTGCGCGGATCGGCTGGCGTCCCCACACGGCGCCGAGCAGCGCGCCCCACATCGGCGCGGTGGCGTTCAGCACGGCCAGCACGGACGCCGGCAAGGTGCGCGCCGCGAACGCGAACAGCAGGAACGGGAAGGCGGAGTTGAAGAAGCCGAGGATGAAGTAATGCTTCCAGTGCGCGCGCATGTCGAGGCGCTTCCTGAGGACGACGCCGACGATGGCGAGGAACAGCGCCGCGAACAGCACGCGGAATTCGATGAGCACCGCGGGGCCGAGCGTCGGCGCGCTGATGCGCATGAAGAGGAAGGAGCCGCCCCAGATGGAGGCAAGCACGATGAGGCGCAGCAGGTTGGCAGTGTTCATGGTTCCCGGGATGGTAGGCGCAGGGGCTTTCCCTGCCGCCCCGTTTCTTGCGCTTGAATTGCGCGACGGGGGCAGGGAATCGGTAATGATACAAAAAGGCCGGGAACCCTGCCGGAGCGCCATGAAAAAGGGCCGCAACCGCGGCCCTTGTCGATCATGCGTCTCCGCGTTCGCTCACGGCACGAGCGGCTTCTTCGCGGCCCGTTTCGCCTTGACGTCCGCGATCGCTTTCTCCACCGCGGACAAGCGCTGCGGCAGCGCCGGATGATTCGCCGTATAGCCGTTCAACACGCTGGGCGGATAGCTCTCGGCCAGGCGGTTCCAGAACGCGGGCGCGTCCTTGACGTCGTAGCCGGCGCGCGCAGCCAGGTAGATGCCGAGGCGGTCGGCGGCGGCGTCCGCGTCGGCCGGCATGGCCTTGATGCCGCCGCTGCCGATCAGCATCGACGTGTCGGGCGTGATGCTTTTCAGGTTGTCGATGATGCTGCCGATCGTCGCGCTGTTGCGTTGCGAGGACGGGTGGCCCAGCATGTTGTGCGCCATCGTCTTGGCCAGCACGAAGGCCAGTTCGTCGTCGTCGCGCGTGAAGTTGATCATGCCGCGCGTGACGAGTACGCGGCTGCCGTCGCCGTACGCGTTGACGTTGTCCGCGTTGCCCAGTTCGATCGCGAAGGCGCAGGCGCGGGTGACGGGAATGGTCAGCTGGCGCTCGCTGCGGCGGCGCTCGATCGTCATCGGCAGGCTCGCCTGCGATGCCAGGATCTTGCCGAACATCGCGCCCGCCTGGGACAGCGCATGCTCGCCGGCCGGCAGCGGCTTGCCGGCGGCGGCGAGCAGCACGTCGCCCTCCTGCAAGCCGGCGCGCGCGGCGCCGCTGCCGGCCAGCACGTCGGTCACCTGCAGGCGTTCGTCCATGCCGAAGGCGACGTGCGCGGCTTCGTTGTATTCGCCCGGATAGGACCAGCGGTTCTTCGCCGTGAAGCCGAGGAGGTTGCGCGCCTGGCCCTTGCACAATTCGGCGTTATGGATCAGCAGGGGCGCCGCGACCTTGTACAGGCGCTCCTGCAGGGCCGCCATCTTCGTCAGGGTGTCGGCGGCGGCAGACATCTGCGGGCTCAGGGCCGGGGCTTCGACGGGGCGTTCGGTGACGCGCGGCGTGGCCGACGGTTGACGCGGTGCCTGCGTGGCGCAGGCCGACAGCAGCAGGGCTGCGGTGATGCCCAGCGCGGTCGTCCTGAAACCCGCAGGGCGCTGACGAAGATGTCCGGTCATGTGCTCCTCATAGTTTATTGTTTGCCGGTGGAGCCGAATCCTCCGGCGCCCCGGTCGCTCGTTGCGAAATCCTCCACGACGTTGAAGCCCACCTGCATGACAGGCACCACGATCAGCTGCGCCAGGCGGTCCATCGGCTGCAGGGTGAAGGTGGCCTGGCCGCGATTCCAGGTCGAGACCATCAGCTGGCCCTGGTAATCGGAGTCGATCAAGCCTACCAGATTACCCAGAACAATGCCGTTCTTATGGCCGAGTCCACTACGGGGCAGGATCATCGCCGCATAGCCCGGATCGCCGATGTGGATGGCGAGGCCGGTCGGCACCAGCACGGTCTGGCCGGGCTCGACGGTCATGGGCGCCTCGATGCAGGCGCGCAGGTCGAGGCCGGCGCTGCCGGCGGTGGCGTAGGCCGGCAGGAAGTCCTTCATGCGCGGGTCGATGATTTTCAGGTCGATATTCTTCATGGAGTGCTTGGTGAGTACGGGTGAATCAGGCCAGCAGCGAACGCTGTTCCAGGCGCTTGGCAATTTCGGAAACGAGCTGGCGCGCCAGTTCCAGCTTGGTCGCGCGCGGGAGCACCGTGTGGCCGCTTTCGTCGAACAGCACGATCGCATTCTCATCCTGCCCGAATGTCTGCGGGCCGATATTGCCCACGAGCAGAGGAATGCCTTTTTTCTCGCGTTTGACGGCGCCGTATTCGATCAGGTTTTCCGATTCGGCCGCGAAGCCGACGCAATACGGCCAGCCGTTCAGCGACGTGGTCGCGGCGACGGTCGCGAGGATGTCCGGGTTCTGCGCGAAGTGCAGCTGCGGGGCGTCGCCGCTGCCGTCCTTCTTGATCTTCTGGGCGCTGGCGTTGTCCACGCGCCAGTCGGCGACGGCCGCCACGCCCACGAAGATGTGCTGGCCGGAGACGGCGGCCATGACGGCGTCCAGCATCTGGCGCGCGCTCTGCACGTCGATGCGGCGCACGCCATGCGGCGTGGGCAGCGACGTCGGTCCGGAGACGAGCGTGACGTCCGCGCCGGCCTCGCGCGCGGCGCGCGCGATCGCATAGCCCATCTTCCCGGACGACAGGTTCGTGATGCCGCGCACGGGATCGATCGCTTCATACGTCGGACCGGCCGTGATCAGCACGCGCTTGCCCGCCAGGAGCTTCGGCTGGAACGACGCGACGAGTTCTTCGAGCAGTTCGTCCGGTTCGAGCATGCGGCCCATGCCCGTCTCGCCGCAGGCCTGCGAACCGGCGGCCGGGCCGAGGATGCAGACGCCGTCGTCGCGCAGCTGCGCGACGTTGCGCTGCGTGGGCGCCTTTTCCCACATCTCGACGTTCATCGCCGGCGCGACGAGCAGCGGCACGTGGTGCGGGCGCGCGAGGCACAGCGTCGACAGCAGGTCGTCGGTGGCGCCGTGCGCGAGCTTGAACAGGAAGTCGGCCGAGCAGGGCGCGACGAGGATGGCGTCGGCATCGCGCGTGAGGTCGATGTGCGCCATGTTGTTGGGGATGCGGCCATCCCACTGGTCCGTGAAAACGCCGCGGCCGGACAGCGCCTGCATCGTCACGGTGCCGATGAAATGGGTGGCCGCTTCGGTCATCACGACCTGCACGTGCGCGCCCTGCCTGGTGAGGGCGCGGCACAGTTCCGCGGCCTTGTAGCAGGCCACGCCGCCGGACAGGCCGAGGACGATCTTCTTGCCCTTCAGGTCCATGCTCATGGTTCCTCCGTGCTCAGTGTTTGTTCACGCGGCGCAGTTCATCGATGATGAACAGGAAGGCGCCGATCGTGATCGCGGTATCCGCGATGTTAAAGGCCGGGAAGTGGCCGACGCCGCGCCAGTAAAAGTCGAGGAAGTCGATCACGTGGCCGTAGGCGACGCGGTCGACGAGGTTGCCGAGGGCGCCGCCCATGATCAGCGCGAGGGCCCAGCAGAACATGCGCTGGCCCGCGTGCTTGCGCAGCAGGTAGATGATGAAGCCGACGGCCGCGATGGCGATGCCGGCGAACAGGTAGCGCTGCCAGCCGCCCTGGTCGGACAGGAAGCTGAATGCGGCGCCCTTGTTATACGCGAGGACCAGGTTGAAGAAGCCGGTGATGGGCTTCTCTTCGCCGTGCATGAAGGTGCGCGTGATGGTGATCTTGCTGATCTGGTCGAGCAGGATGACGATGAAGGCGATGCCGAGCCACGGGGTCAGGCTGCCGCCCGAGCGCGACGAGACGGCGGAGAATGTTGGTTTTTTTTTGCTGGCCATGTCGATGGTCGTAAAGGTAAAACCCCGGGCACGCGGCCCGGGGCGCTGGTACATCAGGCGAAGCGGCGCTGTTCCCCGCTGCCGAACAGGTTGCTCGTGCAGCGGCCGCACAGGCCCGGATGCGCGTGGTCATGGCCCACGTCGCGGCGGTAGTGCCAGCAGCGCTCGCACTTGGCGGCGTCGGACGGCGTCACGCCGACGGCTTCCTTCGCAGCGTCGGCGACCTGTTCGACGGTCGCCTGCGACGTGATGAACACGAACTTCAGGTCGTCGTCCAGGCTGGCCAGCGTCGCGTACTTGTCGCCGGCCGCCTTGAGCGCCAGTTCCGCCTGCAGCGACGAGCCGATCGCGCCGGATGCACGCACTTCTTCCAGCTGCTTGGTCACGTCGGCACGGACGGCGCGCAGCAGCGCGTACTTGTCCAGCAGCGCGGTGCCGTCCGCGATCGCCGGGAAGGTCCACAAGGTCTGGGTGAAGATGGTTTCGTCGCTGTCCTTGTAGGCCTGCTCGCCGGCGAACACGGCCCACGCTTCCTCCGCGGTGAACGACAGGATCGGCGCCATGATGCGCAGCAGCGCGTGCGCGATGTGCCACAGCGCCGTCTGCGCGGAGCGGCGCGCGTGCGAGTTCACGCCCGTCGTGTACAGGCGGTCCTTCAGGATGTCGAGGTAGAAGCCGCCCAGGTCTTCCGAGCAGAAGTTCTGCAGGCGCGCGACGACCGGGTGGAATTCGTAGCGTTCGAAATGCTTCGCCACGTCATCCTGCAGGCGCGCCGTCTCGGCCAGCGCGTAGCGGTCGATCTCGAGCAGCTCGGCCACCGGCACGGCGTTCTTGACCGGATCGAAGTCCGACGTGTTCGCGAGCAGGAAGCGCAGCGTGTTGCGGATGCGGCGATATGCCTCCGTCACGCGCTTCAGGATCTCTTCGGACAGCGCCAGTTCGCCCGTATAGTCGGTCGACGCGACCCACAGGCGCAGGATGTCGGCGCCCAGCGTGTCGCTGATCTTTTGCGGCGACAGCACGTTGCCGAGCGATTTCGACATCTTGCGGCCATGCTCGTCCACGGTGAAGCCGTGCGTGAGCAGCGCCTTGTACGGCGGACGGCCGTTCAGCATCGACGACGTCAGCAGCGACGAGTGGAACCAGCCGCGGTGCTGGTCCGAGCCTTCGAGGTACAGGTCGGCCGGGAAGTGCGACTGCGCCGCGTGCGAGCCGCGCAGCACGGTCTGGTGCGTCGTGCCCGAGTCGAACCACACGTCCAGCGTGTCGCGGTTCTTTTCGTACAGCGCGGCTTCCTCGCCCAGCAGGTCGCGCGGGTCGAGCTTGTGCCAGGCGTCGATGCCGCCCTGCTCGATCAGCCTGGCCACCTGCTCCAGCAGTTCCGGCGTGCGCGGATGCAGGTCGCCCGTCTCCTTGTGCAGGAAGAAGGCCATCGGGACGCCCCACTGGCGCTGGCGCGACAGGGTCCAGTCCGGACGGTTGGCGATCATGCCCTGCAGGCGCGCCTGGCCCCAGTCGGGGAAGAACTGCGTCTCGGCGATGCCGGCCAGCGCGGATTCGCGCAGCGTGGGGCCGCCGTCCTTCGGCTTGACGTCCATGCCGGCGAACCACTGGCTCGTCGCGCGGTAGACGATCGGGGTCTTGTGGCGCCAGCAGTGCATGTAGCTGTGGTCGAACATCTTCAGTTCGAACAGCGCGCCGGCTTCGGAGAGCGCATTGCAGATCGGCTTCGATGCTTCCCAGATCGTCATGCCGCCGAACAGCGGCAAGGTGCTCGCGAAGCGGCCGTCGCCCATCACGGGCTTCAGGATCTCGTCGTCCTTCATGCCATGCGCCTTGCACGACTGGAAGTCTTCCAGGCCGTAGGCCGGTGCCGAGTGGACGACACCGGTGCCGCTGTCGGTCGTCACGTAGTCGGCCAGGTAGACGGGCGACGTGCGGTCGTAGAACGGATCGGCCGCGTGCAGCGGGTGCTTGAAGCGGAGGCCACCCAGCTTGTCGCCGGTCGTCGTGGCGACGATCTCGCCTTCCAGTTTATAGCGCTGCAGGACGCTTTCGGCCAGGTCCTTCGCGACGATCAGCAGGACCGGTGCGCCGTTGCGGTCAGCCTTGACGAGTGCGTACGTCACTTCCGGATGCACGTTCAGCGCCTGGTTCGACGGGATCGTCCACGGGGTCGTGGTCCAGATCACGATGAAACCGTCGCCCGCGGGCAGCGCGTCCAGGCCGAACGCCTGCGCGACCTTGTCCGGTTCCGCGAACGGGAAGCCGACGTCGATCGCGGGGTCGCGCTTGTCCTGGTATTCCACTTCCGCCTCGGCCAGCGCCGAGCCGCAGTCGAAGCACCAGTTCACGGGCTTCAGGCCGCGGTACACATAACCCTTGTCGAGCATCGTGCCGAGGGCGCGCAGTTCGTCGGCCTCGTTACTGAAGTTCATCGTCAGGTACGGGTTGTCCCACTCGCCCAGCACGCCCAGGCGGATGAAGCCGGCGCGCTGGCGGTCGACCTGCTCGAGCGCATAGGCGCGTGCCTTTTGCAGCACCTCGGCCGTCGGCAGGTTCTTGCCGAACTGTTTTTCGATCTGGATCTCGATCGGCATGCCATGGCAGTCCCAGCCCGGCACGTACGGCGCGTCGAAGCCGGCGATGGTGCGCGATTTGACGACCATGTCCTTGAGGATCTTGTTGACGGAGTGGCCCAGGTGGATGTCGCCATTCGCGTACGGCGGACCGTCGTGCAGGACGAATCGAGGACGGCCGGCGGCCGCCTTGCGGACGCGTTCGTAGATCTTCTTGTCCTGCCATTGCTTGACCCAGCCCGGCTCGCGCTTGGCGAGGTCGCCGCGCATCGGGAAGGGGGTGTCGGTCATGTTGACCGGGTATTTGCTCTCCGGCTTCTTGTTGCCTTGTTGGCCTTTTTGGCCTTGCTTGGTATCGGACATGGTGATTTCTAAAGTGGACTGCTGTTATTCGTGATGACGGGACGGCCGCTGTTACGCCGTCCTTGGGGTCGTCGGGACTGCAAAAGTCCCGGTCAAATTCGGTCGGTGGCCGTGAGGGCGCCGGCGCGCTGGGCGAACCAGGCGCGTGCCTGCTGGGCGTCGCGCTCGATGGCGACCGTCAGTGTGGGGAGGTCGACGTATTTTTCTTCGTCGCGCAGCTTGGTGAGGAATTCCACACGCACGAGCTTGCCGTAGCAGGGCTGGTTCCAGTCGAAGACATGGACTTCCAGCAGCATGCGGCCCGCGTCCTCGACGGTCGGGCGCACGCCGAGGCTGGCGACGGCCGGCAGCGGCTGGTCGGCCAGGCCGTGCACCTGCACGACGAAGATGCCGGCCAGGGCAGGGCGGTGGGCGACGCGCAGGTTCAAGGTGGGGAAGCCCAAAGTGCGGCCCAGTTTCTGGCCGTGGATCACGTGGCCGGACATCGAATACGGGTGGCCCAGCAGGGCGCGCGTGGCGTCGAAATCGGCGGCCGCGAGCGCGGCGCGCACGGCGGAGGACGAGATCCGGGTCGAGTCGTGCAGCACGGCCGGCAGGCTGTGCACTTCGAAGCCGTAGCGCTGGCCGGCTTCGGCCAGCAAGGCGACGTTGCCGGCGCGGCGGGCGCCGTAGCAAAAGTCGTCGCCGACCATCAGCCATTTCACGTGCAGGCCGTCGACCAGCACGCGCTGCGTGAATTCGTCCGGCGACATCGAGGCGAAGTGCTCGTTGAAGTGTTCGACGATGACGCGGTCGACGCCGGCGTGTTCCAGCGATTCCAGCTTGTCGCGCAGGTTGGCGATGCGGGCCGGCGCCTTCGACAAGTCGCCGCTGCGCTGCGCAAAATATTCGCGGGGATGGGGCTCGAACGTCATCACGGCGGCTTCCAGGCCGAGCTTGCGGGCGCTCGCGGTCACGTGAGCCAACAGCGCCTGGTGCCCGCGGTGGACACCGTCGAAGTTGCCGATCGTGAGCGCGCAGGGCGCGCGTGCCCTGTCGTTGGGAAGTCCGCGAAATACCTTCATTGGATGGTTCGTGCTTCTAGGCGAAATACCAGATTATACGGCAAAGGGCATGTTGCACAGCGCAACGCCTTTGCCGCGACGGATGAGCTAGCGTTGCCCCCAATAAAAAAAGCGCAGCCTGCATGACGCAGACTGCGCTTTTTGTCCAGCCCGGGGCAGGGAGATCAGCCGGAGATCGGCTTGTTGATCGCCATGATGAAGTAACGGGCCACTTCCGCCGTGCCATCGGTACCGCGGACGGCCTTGAGCGTGCTGATGGCTTGCGACTTCTTGCCGGCGACGGCATAGGCTTCGCCCAGGTGCAGCTTGACGTCTTCCGGATGCTTCAGGTCCTTGGCTTTCGACGCTTCTTCCAGCATCTTCAGGCCCTTGTCGGCCTGGCCGGACTGGACCAGGGCGTAACCCAGCGATGCCAGGCCGTCGTTGTCGCTGTCCTTGATCAGCTGCGCTTCGGTGGCGGCCAGGGTCTTGTTCTGGTCGGCCAGGGTCTTCTCGGCCAGGTCCTTCAGGCGCTGGTGACGTGCGGCGTCCGGGCCGGTGCCCAGTGCGCCCGCCTTGTAGCCTTTGTCGATGACCTTCAGGGCTTCAGCCGGTGCGCCGGCCTGCAGCACGAGCTGGGCCATTTCCATGTACTCGCTCGGCTTCTTCAGCAGGCCGTTGGCCAGCTTCAGGCGGTAGATGTCCACCGAGAGGCGGCCCGAGAAACCCGGCTTGGTCTGCACGCGGTTCAGCAGGTCGGTCCAGTACTGGGCCTTCGGATAGTTGGCAGCCAGTTTCTCGATGGTGTTGACGTAGCCGGCCTTGTCGTTCTTCTTGAGCTGGATGTTGGCCAGCATGCCCAGCTGGTCTTCGCTCAGGCGGCCGCTCTTCTCGGCCGTGCGCAGTTCATTCTCCAGTGCCTGGATGTTGCCCTGCTTGTAATAATTCTGCATCAGGTAGGCGCGCAGCTTCGGATCGTCGCGCTCCTTCAGCTGGCGTTCGATGGCGGCGTTGGCCTTGCCCAGGTCGCCCGCGCGCATGTAGATGCCGATCAGGCCTTCCGAGAACTGGGCTTTTTCGGTCGCGTTCAGCTTGCCGGAACCGATCAGGTATTCGAAGGACTTGGCGGCCGTGTCGTAATCGCCGGCGGCCGAAGCTGCACCGGCACGGGTGCGTTCGATCAGGTAGGTTTCGTTGGCCGACTTGCCACCGACCTTGTCGAGGTCGCGCAGCTTGGCCAGGGCTTCCTTATTTTTGCCCGACTTCATCAGCTGCGCGGCTTCCTGCAGCGGTTTGCCGATTTCGGGACGGAGGACCTCCGCGGCGTAGACCGGGGCCAGGCCGACCACCGGAGCGGCGGCGGTGAATCCGAGGGCGGCCACTACGAGGCCGAGGTGTGCGAGGCGGAATTTAGCCATTATCGAAATTCTCTCATTCAAAATAGACACGGCAGGGAAACCCTGCCGTGTTCATTATAGCCAAAGCGATTACTGGAACTGTTCGTTACCGACCATACCGATCTTGGTGACACCAAGACGCTGGGCCGATGCCATCACACCGGCGACAACCTTGTACTCGACCAGCTTGTTCGGACGCAGGTGCACTTCCGGCTGATCAGCTTGGGCTGCCACATTGGCCAGCTTCGCTTCCAGGGTGGCACGATCCGGGACGGGCTGGTTGTCCCAGAGGACGGTACCGTCGAAGTCCACGTCGATCGTGATCACTACCGGTTCCTTGGTCGGCGGCGGCGGGTTGCCAACCGGCATGTTCAAGTTAACCGAATGGTTTTGCTTTGGAATGGTGATGATCATCATGATGATCAGCACCAGCATGACGTCGATCAGCGGCGTCATGTTCATTTCCATCATCGGTTCCGGATCTGCTCCTTTAGCTCCGGACGAACCAACGTTCATACCCATGGTGTTTCCTTTCAAATCTTGGGAAACCAGCGTGACAGCGGTCGAAGCCGCGATCACGCTGGCGGGTTGCGTCCTGGTGGATCAGCCCTTATCAGGCGGTTCGGTGATGAAACCGACCTTCTGAATCCCGGCACGCTGGGCCGTGTACAACACCTTGCCGATGAATTCGTAGCGCGTTTGCTGGTCGCCACGAATCTTCACTTCCGGCTGAGGCACTTTCACCGATTCCTTGGCCAGGAAATCGAACAGTTCGTCGGTGTTGGCCAGGTGCTTCTGGTTCCAGTACATCTCGCCATCTTTGTTGACGACGATGTTCACGTCTTCCGGCGTGGTTTTGACAACCTGGTTGGTCTCGATCGGCAGGTTAATCTTCTGCAGGTGGAGGACAACCGGGCTGGTGATCAGGAAGATGATCAGGAGAACCAGCATCACGTCCACGAGGGGCGTGGTGTTGATCTCTGACATCACTGCATCTTCATCTCCGCTATCGGAGCCAACACTCATGCCCATGGTTTAGCCAACCTTTTTAGCAGCGGCGCCCTGTGCACGTGCGGCTTCCGAGGTGTGCATTGCGCCCGAGATCAGGACCGAGTGCACGTCTGCGCTGAACGAACGGACATCTTCCATTGCGGTCTTGTTGCGACGGACCAGCCAGTTGTAGCCCAGAACGGCCGGAACTGCAACGAACAGACCGAATGCGGTCATGATCAGTGCTTCACCCACCGGACCTGCCACTTTGTCGATCGACGCGTTACCGGTCATACCGATGTTGGTCAGTGCGTTGTAGATACCCCAGACGGTACCGAACAGACCGATGAACGGCGAGGTCGAGCCGACGGTTGCCAGGAACGACAGGCCATCCTGCAGGCGCGACTGGACTTTGTCCACGGCGCGCTGGATCTGCATGGTCACCCAGGTCGACAGGTCGATCTGCTCGAGCAGGGCGCCGTCGTGGTGCTGGGTTGCCTTGGTGCCGGTTTCAGCGATGAAGCGGAACGGCGAGCCTTCGGTCAGTTGAGCCGAGCCGGCAGCGATCGACGGTGCTTTCCAGAACTTCTGGTTGGTTTCCTTCGACTGCTTGAAGATCTTCATCTGGTCCAGCAGCTTGGTGACGATGATGTACCAGGAACCCATCGACATGATGGCCAGGATGATCAGGGTCATACGCGAGACGACGCCGCCTTCCCACACAGCCTGGATACCGAACGGGTTCTCGACTTCTTCTTTCTTGGCTTCGCCGCCAGCTGCCGGAGCCGCTGCCGGTGCCGAAGCGGCAGCGTCGGCTGCCGGTGCTGCTGCGTCAGCCGCCGGTGCCGCTGCCGGTGCGCTCGCTGCTGCCGAGGCCGGAGCGTCGGCGAAGGCCGGAGCGGACACCAGTGCCGATGCCGCAGTGACCGAGAACAGGAGAGCCGCTACGGTAGCGGACAAACGGGTATTCTTAAACATGCTTCCTCCAAAAATTTAAAATGAACAGTTCGCTGAACTAATAACAACGAAAATCATGCTTTTGAGACGATACGCTGTCTCTGGTTATTCCAGCGTCCAGACGTACTGAACCGGCTGCCAGGACTCGATGGCCTGGCCGTTCTCAGTTGCCGGCTTGAACCGGCACTTGCCCAGTGCCACCTGAGCAGCCTTATCCAGGTCGCGGAAGCCGCTGGACTTCGTGACCTTGGAATCCTTCACACCACCGTCCGAACCAATCAGGAACGAGATGGTCGATACACCCGTTTCTTCGTTACGCAGCGACGACTTCGGATATTCCGGCTTCGAGCACGTATTGAAGTCTGCGACTGCCGGGGTGCGGGCCGGGCCGGCCGGCTTGGCTACCGGTGCCGGTGTCGGAGGCGCCGGCGGTGCCTTCACGATCTCGTTCGTCGCCGGTTTTGCCTGCGTCGTGTTAGCGATCACATTCTGCTGCGGCGGCGGGGTTTGCACTTGCACTTCCACCGGCGGGATGAACGGCGGAGGCGGCGCCTTCATTTCCGGCGGCGGCGGCGGGGGCGGCGTCTCCGGAGGTGGCGGCGGTTTTACGTCTTCAATGATCTTGGTCTCCACTGCCTCGGCCATCTTGCTGACCATCCGTTTGCCGAGACCGGTGACGATCCCGTAAGCAACGACCAGGTGCAAGACGATGACAACGGCGATACCAGTCAAATTCTTCCCGGGGTTCTTCTCATGCGAAAAATTCATCCTGCTTTCTCCAATACCAACCTTTTTTTGTTGCTACTAAACCCACAAAACACGACAAAAAGCTAAGAGCCGCATCCGGGACATCGGCGAATTATACCTACGAATTCTTTTTTGCACATACATTTTTACACCCTTAAAGAGCGCCTATTTGTCTGTAAAAACAGGCAAAGAAAGTGATCAATAAAGAACGGTCGCGGGTATGCCGATGGAGGTGGAAGTTAGTTGTTTTGCAATGTCGAGCGGACCCCTTTCATAATGTGTGGAAGATAAGGCTGCCGCCCCCAAAACGCCGAATTTTCCATGTCTATTTTGCAGATCAGCAAATATCATAAGAAAGAATCATGGCGTTTCTGCCAACTATATCGAAGTTCCGAGTGAGAGGGCGTACTGTTGAAGCGGTTTTGACCCTGAATAAAAGGGGCCAGTCATAACAAGTCCTTATGTCGATACAGGCACTTGATATGGCTCATTTACCACGTCAGATGTTAGTTGAACTACATCACAAGGGGAAGATGGTGTCAACAGGATGGAAGAAAAAAATGCCCGCGCCGAGTAGCGCGGGCCGGAAGGTCAGTAACGCGCACGCTTCTCGCGACGGCACTCCAGGCTGCTCACGACACGCCCGGATGGGTCAACGGTCTCGAGGCGCACATCGAAGCCCCACAGCCGTGCGACGTGCTTCAGGACCTCATGCGCCTGCTGGTTCAGGGGGCGGCGCTGGAACTGGGTGTGACGCAGCGTGAGCGCGCGGTCGTCCCGGGTGTTGACTTGCCAGACCTGGATGTTCGGCTCGCGGTTACCGATATTATATTGATCGGCAAGCTGCTGGCGGACGTAGCGGTATCCGGCCTCGTCGTGGATGGCCGAAATCGTCAGCTTGTCGCTGCGGTCGTCGTCCAGCACGGCGAAGAAGTGGAATTCCCGGATCAGCTTGGGCGACAGGTACTGGGCGATGAAGCTCTCGTCCTTGAAATTGCGCATCGCAAAGTCGAGCGTCTTGAGCCAGTCGCTGCCCGCGATGTCCGGGAACCAGGCCTTGTCCTCATCCGTCGGCTCTTCGCAGATGCGTTTGATGTCCGTCATCATCGCAAACCCGAGGGCATACGGATTAATGCCATTGTAATAGGGGCTCGTGGCCGGCGGCTGGTAGACGACGTTCGTATGGCTCTGCAGGAATTCCAGCATGAACCCGTCGCCGACGATCCCTTCTTTATAGAGCTCCTGCAGGATCGTGTAGTGCCAGAAGGTCGCCCAGCCTTCGTTCATGACCTGGGTCTGGCGCTGCGGATAGAAATACTGCGAGATCTTGCGCGTGATCCGTACGAGTTCGCGCTGCCAGGGTTCGAGCAGCGGGGCGTACTTCTCGATAAAGTAGAGCAGGTTTTCCTCGGGCTCGGGCGGGAAGCGCGGCGGCGGCTGGTCCTTGATCTGTTCCTCGCGCCGCGGCAAGGTGCGCCACAGCTCGTTGACCTGCGACTGCATGTATTCCTCGCGCTCTTTCTGGCGCGCCGCTTCCTGAGCGACCGACAGCTTGGCCGGCCGTTTGTACCGGTCCACGCCATAGTTCTGGATCGCGTGGCAGGAATCGAGCAATTCCTCGACGGCGTCGATGCCATGCCGCTGTTCGCACTCGGCAATATAGTTCTTCGCAAAGACCATGTAATCGACGATGGCGTCGGCATCGGTCCAGGTCCGGAACAGATAATTGCCTTTAAAGAAGGAATTGTGGCCGTAGGCCGCGTGCGCGATCACGAGCGCCTGCATCGTCAGGCTGTTTTCCTCCATCAGATAGGCGATGCATGGATTCGAGTTGATGACGATTTCGTAGGCGAGGCCCATCTGGCCCCGTTTGTAACTCTTTTCCGTCGTCAGGAAATGCTTGCCGAACGACCAGTGGTTGTACGAGACGGGCATGCCGACGGACGTGTACGCGTCCATCATCTGTTCGGCCGTGATGATCTCGAGCTGGTTGGGATAGGTGTCCAGGCCGAACTTCCTGGCCACCCGGCGGATTTCCTCGTGCGCCTGTTCGATCAGGTCGAACGTCCATTCCGACTGTTCGGGCAGGGCGCGCGGGTTGTTGGGATCTCTTGGCATAGCGGGCCTCGCTACTTGGGCTGCTTCTTGAACAATTCGCGGAACACCGGATAGATGTCCGCCGGCGTCACGATCTTCTGCATGGCGAAGTTCTGGTGATCGGCCGCCACCTCGGCGTACTGCTCCCACAGGTTCTGGGGCGGGCCGTCGGTGATCTCGACATACGTGTAGTACTGGACCATGGGCATGATCGCGTTGGTCAGGATCTGCTTGCACAGCACGGAGTCGTTGTCCCAGTTGTCGCCGTCCGAGGCCTGGGCCACGTAGCTGTTCCAGTCGCCGTTGCTGTAGCGTTCGGTGATGACCTTGTTCAGCAGGTGCAGCGCCGACGACACGACCGTGCCGCCCGATTCGCGCGAGTGGAAGAACTCGTTTTCGTCGACCTCGGCCGCCGCCGTGTGGTGGCGGATGAAGACGACGTCGATGTGTTCGTAGACCCGCTTGAGGAACAGGTACAGCAGGATGAAGAAGCGCTTGGCGGTGTCCTTGCGGCTTTCATCCATCGATCCGGACACGTCCATGATGCAGAACATGACGGCTGCCGTGGACGGCTTCGGGATCTTGATGCGGTTGCTGTAGCGCAGGTCGATCGGGTCGATGAACGGGATCGCCAGCAGGCGCGTGTGCAGGTGGTGGATCTTGTGCTTCAGTTCGATCACCTGCGGGTCGTCCTCTTCCACACCCTGTTCGCGCAGGTCGCGCAACTGGTGCTCGAGGGCGGTCAGCTGCTTGCGTGAGGGGCCGCCCACGGCGATGCGCCGGCCGAGCGCGCCGCGCAGGGAGCGCAGCACGTGGATGTTCGACGGTGTGCCGGAAATATTGTAGCCGGCGCGCTGGTTCTTGTATTCGACGACCTGGGTCAGCTGCGTCTTGACCATGTTCGGCAGCTCGAGGTCTTCGAAGAAGTAATTCATGAATTCTTCGCGGGACAGCTCGAAGATGAAATCGTCTTCGGTCGTCTGTTCGCTGTTGCCCGCACGGCCGCGTCCGGCGCCGCCGCCGCCGCCGCGGGGACGGTTGATCGTGTCGCCTTTCTGGTATTCCGTGTTGCCGGGGTTGACGGTCTCCCACACGCCGCCATGGGCGTGTCCGAAATGCGGCTCGCTCACGTCCTTGACGGGAATCGAGACCTTCTCGCCATTCTCCACGTCGGTGATCGAGCGACCCTTGATCGCCCGGCCCACCGCATCCTTGATTTGCGCCTTATAGCGGCGCAAGAAGCGTTCGCGGTTGACCGCAGACTTGTTCTTGCCCTGCAAGCGTCGGTCGATGAGGTAAGTCAAAACAGGCCTCCTGCTGAAAGTCGCGGCGGGCCGGATTCCTTCCCGGTCCTTACATAATATAACGCGCCGCGTCGTCACGTGGTTGGCGTCGCGGATTCCGGTGACCGGCTGCGTGCCGGTCGACCGGTCCTGCCCGGCGGGCGCTCCACCGCCCGCCCCACGCTCCTGGTTTTGCGATGGCCTTTACGAGGACTTCCTTACACGAAGGTACCACTCGCACAGCAGGCGGACCTGCTTCGGCGTATAGCCTTTTTCGACCATACGGGCCACGAAGTCGGCATGCTTGGTGGCATCTTCCGCGCTGGCTTTCGCGTTGAACGAAATCACCGGGAGCAGTTCCTCGGTATTCGAGAACATTTTCTTCTCGATCACGGTGCGGAACTTCTCATAGCTGGTCCACGCAGGATTCTTGCCGCCGTTCGTCGCCCGCGCGCGCAGCGCGAAGTTGACGATCTCGTTGCGGAAATCCTTCGGGTTCGAAATGCCGGCCGGTTTCTCGATCTTCTCGAGCTCGGCGTTCAACGTTTCGCGGTCGAAGCTTTCGCCCGTGTCCGGATCGCGGAATTCCTGGTCCTGGATCCAGAAGTCCGCGAACGTGACGTAGCGGTCGAAGATGTTCTGGCCGTACTCGGAATAGCTTTCCAGGTAGGCCGTCTGGATCTCCTTGCCGATGAAGTCGACGTAGCGGTTCGCCAGGTGCTCCTTGATGTACGACATATAGCGCTGCTCGGTCTCGCCCGGGAACTGCTCGCGCTCGATCTGCTGTTCCAGCACGTACAGCAGGTGCACGGGATTCGCCGCCACTTCGGTGTTGTCGAAGTTGAAGACCTTGGACAGGATCTTGAACGCGAAGCGGGTCGACAGGCCGTTCATGCCTTCGTCCACGCCGGCATAGTCGACGTATTCGTGCAGCGACTTCGCCTTCGGATCGGTGTCCTTCAGGTTCTCGCCGTCGTACACCAGCATCTTCGAATAGACGCTCGAGTTTTCGGGATCCTTCAGGCGCGACAGGATCGCGAACTGGGCCATCATGCGCAAGGTGCCCGGGGCGCAGGGGGCCTTGTCGAGCGAGGAATTGCGCAGCAGCTTGTCGTAGATCTTGACCTCGTCCGACACGCGCAGGCAGTACGGCACCTTGACGATATAGATACGGTCGAGGAATGCCTCGTTGTTGCGGTTGTTGCGGAAGGTCTTCCACTCCGATTCGTTCGAGTGCGCCAGGATGATGCCTTCGAACGGGATCGCGCCGAAGCCCTCGGTGCCCTTGTAGTTGCCTTCCTGCGTGGCCGTCAGCAGCGGGTGCAGGACCTTGATGGGCGCCTTGAACATCTCGACGAATTCCATCAGGCCCTGGTTCGCCAGGCACAGGCCGCCGGAGTAGCTGTAGGCGTCCGGATCGTCCTGGGCATAGTCTTCCAGCTTGCGGATGTCGACCTTGCCGACCAGCGAGGAAATATCCTGGTTGTTTTCGTCGCCCGGTTCCGTCTTCGAGATCGCGATCTGCTTCAGGATGGACGGATAGCGTTTGACAACGCGGAACTTGCTGATGTCGCCGCCGTATTCATGCAGCCGCTTGACTGCCCACGGGCTCGGCACGGCACGCAGGAAGCGGCGCGGGATGCCGTAGTCTTCTTCGAGGATGGCGCCGTCCTCGTCCTCGTTGAACAGGCCGAGCGGCGATTCGTTCACCGGCGAGCCTTTCAGCGCGAAGAACGGCACCTGTTCCATCAGGTGCTTGAGTTTTTCCGCGATCGACGATTTACCGCCACCGACCGGTCCCAGCAGATAAAGAATCTGCTTGCGCTCTTCCAGGCCCTGGGCCGCATGGCGGAAATAGGAAACGACCTGTTCGATCACTTCCTCCATGCCGTAGAACTCGCGGAATGCGGGATATACCTTGATGACCTTGTTGGCGAAGATGCGCGACAGGCGCGGGTCGAGGCGGGTGTCGACCAGGGTGGGTTCGCCGATTGCGGCCAGCATGCGCTCGGGAGCGCTGGCGTAAGTCAGGGGATCTTTTTTGCAAAGCTGAAGGTACTCAGACAGGGAGTATTCCTCTTCCCGGGTACGCTCATAGCGGGCTGCGTAGTTATCAAAAATGGTCATGTGAATGTCCTCTAATGTGCTAACACTGATCACGTCTGGCGGCTGACTGAGACTGCCGCCCAAGCCCGGTCTTGGCAGGTGGGACGTCGAAAACCTGCTGCGCGTTGCATTTTTGTCCTGCGATGCTCGCTGTACCAGCGTACAGCTGCGCTTCTCGAACAAAACTGCTGCCGCTCGCGACGGTTTTCGAGATCCCCCAAAGCGTTCTTGTTGGGGTCGCCGTCTGGATTTGGAGGTCAGAAGATCTGACACAAAACGAAGGGCGATGTTCTTGTTCTCATCCGGTTTTAACCGGGGCCTCGTGGAACCCGCCTTTGTGGATCCAGGCGGGTGGCGAGGCCCCTCGCCGGTTTGTTAGCGCCCGCTGAGAGCGTCTTCTTACGCTTATGAAATTTATTATCTGCCTATTAGTTCTCGAAGTCAAAACAGTGTCGTGCACGTGTATCCGGCCTTTCCAAGTCCTTGTAACGAATAAGGAAATAACCTTTTTTAAGATCATTGCGAACCACGCCTTTACCCCTTTTTTGGTATTTCGGACATGGTTTCCAACCAAGACTTTTGATCCCGTCAGCCACGATCATGTTTATTAATCGTTAAGTAAATAGTGCACCATCTTGCTAAGCAGTGGCGCACGCGTATCGTGTACGGACATATCAGGAATTCTTCAGTGAAATGAGAGGCTTGCATCGATGCGCTACACTGGCTGCCTGATTCCATTCCACCGATTCAACGCGGAGATCCCATGCTGAACGAACAGCTGCGCCATATGTTGCAGGCGATGCCGAAAGCAGAATTGCACATCCACATCGAAGGCTCGCTCGAGCCCGAGCTGATTTTTGAGCTCGCGCAAAGAAATGGTGTGTCTCTCCCGTATGCATCGGTTGAAGCGTTGCGTCAAGCGTACGCTTTCACCGATCTACAGTCGTTCCTGGATATATATTACGCAGGCGCAAGTGTTCTGCTGACTGAGCGGGACTTTTATGACATGACGATGGCGTACCTGCAGCGGGCTGCAGCGGACAACGTCCGCCATGCGGAGATCTTCTTCGACCCGCAGACCCACACGGCGCGCGGCGTGCCGTTCCAGACCGTGGTCGACGGCATCTGGCGCGCCTGCCAGGACGGGCCGATCAGCGCCACCCTGATCATGTGTTTCCTGCGCCACCTGTCCGAGGAAGAAGCCATTGCCACGCTGGAAGAAGCGCTGCCGTTCCGCGACAAGATCATCGGCGTGGGCCTCGACTCGTCCGAGGTCGGGCACCCGCCGGAAAAATTCGCGCGCGTGTTCGAGCGCGCCCGCAACCTCGGCCTGCACCTCGTCGCGCACGCCGGCGAGGAAGGACCGCCGGCGTACATCGAGAGCGCGCTCGATGTCCTCAACGTGGAACGCATCGACCACGGCGTGCGCTGCCTCGAGGATCCCGACCTGACGGCGCGCCTGGTGCGCGAGCAGATGGCGCTGACCGTGTGCCCGCTGTCGAACATCAAGCTGCGCGTCTTCGACGTGATGGGCGACAGCAACCTGCGCCGCCTGCTCGACGCAGGCCTCGCCGCCACCGTGAATTCCGACGATCCGGCCTATTTCGGCGGCTACGTCAACGACAACTACCTGGCCGCGTTCGACGCGCTGCCGCTCGACGTGAATCACGCGCGCCAACTCGCGAGGAACAGCTTCGCCGCCGCCTTCCTCGAGCCCGAGCGCAAGCGCGCCTGGCTGGCCGAAGTCGACGCCTTCTTCGACGCCGCACGGGCCGCGTAACCGCCATGCTGATCCAATCCCTGCGCATGACCGCGCGCGACTGGCGTGCCGGCGAACTGCGGTTCCTGCTGGTGGCGCTGGTGGTCGCCGTGTCGGCGCTGGCGGCCGTCGGCTTCTTCGTCGACCGCATGCGCTCGGGCCTGAACCGCGACGCGCGCCAGCTGCTGGGCGCCGACCTGCTCGTCAACGCCGACCAGCCGCTGCGCCAGGACTGGCGCGACGAGGCGGCGCGGCGCGGCCTGCTGCTGGCCGACACGGTGACGTTCCCCAGCATGGCGCAGGCCGGGCAGGGCGACGCGTCGCAGGCGCTGCTGGCGTCCGTGAAGGCCGTGTCGACGACCTATCCGCTGCGCGGCGCCATGCGCGTGACGACGAGCACGCTCGATGCGAGCGAAGCCCTCGGCGACATCACGCACGACACGCCCGCGCCGGGCACGGTGTGGGTCGACGTCAACCTGCTGCCGCCGCTGCGGATCAAGGTCGGCTCGACGATCCAGCTCGGCGACAAGCCTTTCAAGGTCGCGCGCCTGATCGCGTCGGAGCCGGACCGCGGCGCCTCGTTCGCCAACTTCGCGCCGCGCGTGATGCTGGCGCTGTCCGACCTGAAAGCGACTGGCCTCGTCGACAACTATGCGCGCGTCACGTACCGCATGCAGGTGGCGGCGAAGTCGCCCAACGACCAGGCCGCGATCGCCGGCTACGAGCGCTGGCTGCGCGGCCGGATCGCGGCCGACAACGTGCGCGGCGTGCGCATCGAGACGCTGGAAAACGGCCGCCCCGAGATGCGCTCGACGATCGACCGCGCCGAGCGCTTCCTGTCGCTCGTCGGTTTGCTGTCCGCGATGCTGGCCGCGGTGGCCGTCGCCATGGCCGCGCGCCGCTTCATGCAGCGCCACCTCGACGCCTGCGCGATGCTGCGCTGCCTCGGCATGACGCAGAACGAGGTCGGGGCGCTGTTCCTCATCGAATTCGTCATCGTCGGCCTCGCGGGCAGCGTGCTCGGGGTGCTGGTCGGCTTCGGCGCCCACTTCGTGCTGCTCGAGATGGTGAAAGGGCTGATTTCCACCGAGCTGCCGCCCGTGTCGCTGCTGCCCGCGCTGCAGGGCATCGCGACCGGCATGCTGCTGCTCGTGGGTTTCGCGCTGCCGCCCGTGCTCCAGCTGCGCAACGTGCCGCACAACCGCGTGATCCGGCGCGAGCAGGCGGCACCGAAGCCGCTCGCGCTGGTCACGTACGGCTTCGGCGCGGCCGTCTTCGTCGGGCTGCTGCTGTGGCAGGCCGGCGACCTGCAGCTCGCGCTGCTCACGGCCGGCGGCTTCGTCGGCGCGTTCGCCCTGTTCGCACTCGTCGGCTGGCTCGCGCTGCTGTCCCTGCGCCGCCTGCGCGGCGCGTTCCGCCACCAGGCGTGGCGCTTCGCCATCACGTCGCTGCAGCGGCGGCCCGGCGCGACGGTCGTGCAGATCGTGTCGCTGTCGCTGGGCCTGATGGCGCTGCTCGTGCTGACCGTCGTGCGCGGCGACCTGATGTCCGCGTGGCGCACGGCGACGCCGCCCGATGCGCCGAACCGCTTCATCATCAACATCCAGCCCGACCAGCGCGACGGCGTCGCCCGCACGATCCGCGCGGCCGGCGTGCCCGACCCGACCTTGTATCCGATGATCCGCGGCCGCCTCGTCGCGGTGAACGGCAACGCGGTGACCGCGACGACGTACACGGACGAGCGGGCGAAAGGGCTCGCCGAGCGCGAATTCAACCTGTCCTCGACGGCGGACCTGCCGGCCACGAACGAGATCGTGGCGGGCCGCTGGTACCGCGACGCGCCGGGCGTGGCGGAGGCCTCGGTCGAGCAGGGCCTCGCGAACACGCTGCGCCTGAAACTGGGCGACACGATGCGCTTCGACATGGGCGGCCAGATCGTCGACGCGCAGATCACGAGCCTGCGCAAGCTGGAATGGGGATCGATGCGGGCGAACTTCTTCGTCATCATCAACCCGGCCGCGATGAAGGATGCGCCGACGACGTACATGACCGCGTTCCACCTGGCCGCGCGCGGCATCGGCCTGGCCAACACGCTGACGCGCGCGTGGCCGAATCTCACCGTCATCGACGTCAGCGGCATCATCCGGCAGGTGCAGGAAGTGCTGGACCAGGTCGTCGTGGCGGTGGAATTCCTGTTCATGTTCACGCTCGCGTCGGGCGTGCTGGTGCTGTACGCGGCGCTGATGGGATCCCAGGCGGAGCGCACGCGCGAAGCGGGCCTGCTGCGCGCGCTGGGCGCCACGCGCGGCCAGTTGGCGCAGGCGCAGCGCATCGAGTTCATGCTGGTCGGCGGCCTGTCCGGGTTGCTGGCGGCATCGGGCGCGGCGGCGCTGGGCTGGGCGTTGGCCAGGTACCAGTTCAAGTTCCCGTGGACGTTCGATCCGACCGTGTGGGTCGCGGGACTGGTCGTGGGCGCCGTGTGTGCGCTCGTCGGCGGCTGGCTCGGCCTGCGCAATGTGTTGCGGCAGCCACCGTTGCAGACACTCAGGGAGGCTTGACGTTCCAGTGGTGCGTGCGTTGCGCTATCATGGACGGATGTCCGATACCAACGCACCCCAAGAGTCCCAGGACGCGCAGGAAGAGACGCGCAGCCTCTACGAAATCATCGGCGGCGAAAGCCGCCTGCGTGAACTGGTCGACCGTTTCTACGACCTGATGCAACTGGAGCCGGATTTCGCCGGCATCCACGCGATGCACCCCGTCCCCAACGACAGCTCGCGCGAGAAGCTGTTCATGTTCCTGTCCGGCTGGATGGGCGGGCCGAACCTCTTCATCGAACGCCACGGCCATCCGATGCTGCGCGCGCGCCACCTGCCGTTCGCCATCGGCACGTCCGAGCGCGACCAGTGGCTGCGCTGCATGGCGATGGCGCTGGAAGATCTCGGCTACGACTACGAGTTGCGCCTCGCGCTGATGCAATCGTTTTATCAGACGGCCGACTGGATGCGGAACCGTCCGCATTAATATGCCTACGCTTGAATTCATCGTGCTCGCGCTGGCGCTGCTGGCCGTGCTCGGCCTGCAGCTCGTCCTGCTGACCCGGGCGCGCCGCGGCGGCGACGAGCGCCACGCCTTCGAACGCCTGGAGCGCGAGCTGCGCCAGGAATTGCAGACCAGCGCCCAGTCCACGCGCCAGGAACTGGCCGCGCATCTCGCGCAGAACCAGGCCGCCACCGTGCAGCAGCTGGACAGCATGCGCCAGCAGATCCAGTTGAATTCGCAGGGCGGCCGCGAGGAACAGGCGCGCGCGCTCAAGCGCTTTTCCGACACCATCAACGGCGCGCTCGCGAACCTGACCGAATCGAACGCGCAGCGCATGCTGGAGATCCGCGCGACGCTCGAAGCCAAGATCCGCGACCTGCAGGACGATAACGCCAAGCGCCTGGAGGAGATGCGCCAGACCGTCGACGAAAAGCTGCACGCGACGCTGGAGACGCGCCTGACGGAATCGTTCCGCCAGGTGTCCGACCGGCTGGAAAAAGTGCACCAGGGCCTGGGCGAGATGCAGCAGCTGGCCATCGGCGTGGGCGACCTGAAACGCGTGCTCGTCAACGTGAAGACGCGCGGCACGTGGGGCGAGGTGCAACTGGAGATGCTGCTCGAGCAGATCCTGACCGTCGACCAGTACGCCAAGAACGTCGAGACCGTGCGCGGCTCGAACGCGCGCGTGGAGTTCGCGATCAAGCTGCCGGGCTCAATCGACGGCGGCCCCCCGCTGTGGCTGCCCATCGACGCCAAGTTCCCGAAAGAGCAGTACGAACGCCTGCTGGAAGCGGCCGAGCAGGGCGATGCCGACGGCGTCGCGCGCGCGGGCGCGGAACTGGAACGCGCCGTGCGCGGCGAGGCGAAGACCATCTGCGAAAAATACGTGGCCCCGCCGGCGACGACGGATTTCGCCATCCTGTTCCTGCCGACCGAGGGCCTGTACGCCGAAGTGATGCGCCGGCCGGGCCTGGCCGACGACCTGCAGCGCACCTTGCGCGTGACGATCGCGGGGCCGTCGACGTTGGCGGCGCTGCTCAACAGCCTCCAAATGGGCTTCCGCACGCTGGCGCTGGAAAAGCGCTCGTCGGAAGTGTGGCAGGTGCTGGGCGCCGTGAAGACGGAATTCGGCAAGTTCGGCGACGTGCTGGCGCAGACCAAGCTGACCCTGGAACGCGCCGCGAAGAACATCGAAAGCGCCGAGGTGCGCAGCCGCCAGATGGCGCGCAAGCTCAAGTCCGTGGAGGCGTTGCCGAGCGAGGCGGCGCAGCTGATGCTGGGGCCGTCGAACGTCGACGCCGACGATTGATTGAACGGTGCCGTCGGGTGAGTGATCGATGCCGGGGGCATCGATCACGTGCCAACGTGCGTCTTCGATCGGCCTCCCGCGCCGGCGAAGGTCCGCGCCGCAGGATCGGGCTTCTTCAAGGCCCGATCGATTCATCGAGCCCATTGACAAAGCCAACGTCGGCCGCCTCGCAGTCAACCTGACTGCAAAATTTTTGCTGTTAATCAAATTATTATTCGTTATTCATATGCTCAATCGGGCGCCATACTGTTGGCTTCTTGACCTGGTTACTTGCACAATGAATAGAACTGCAGACGCCTATCTTTCTTCTTCCATCGCGGCAAACCGTCATTCCTTCTTTTACCCCCGTGCGAAGTCTCTTCTTGCGAAGGCCAATGTGCGCCTCGACGGCAGCGCGCCATGGGACATGCGGATTCATCGTTCCGACGTCTTCAGGCGCGCTTTTTTGCGCGGCAACCTGGGGTTGGGCGAAGCATACATGGACGGCGACTGGGATGCCGAACAGCTCGACGAATTTTTTTACCGCCTGCTTGCGGCGCGCGTGGAAGACGACGTTAATCCGGTCGGCCTGACGCTCAACCGTGTTGTCGCCGGCCTGTTCAATCGGCAGACATTGCGCCGCGCCTGGCAGGTAGGCGAAGTTCATTATGATCTGGGCAACGACTTCTATGCTGCCATGCTGGACCCGCGCATGACGTACACCTGCGGCTACTGGAAGGACGCGCTCAGTCTGGCCGACGCCCAGGAAGCGAAACTGGAACTCGTCTGCAGGAAGCTGCAACTGGAACCGGGCATGCGGGTCCTCGATATTGGCTGCGGCTGGGGCAGCTTCATGCGCTACGCGACCGAACGTTACAAGGTGGAATGCGTCGGCGTGACGATTTCGGCGGAACAGGCGAACTATGCACGGGAGCGCTACCCCGACGCCAAACTCGACTTCAGACTGCAGGATTACCGCACGGTGAACGAGCGCTTCGACCGCATCGTCAGTATCGGGATGTTCGAGCACGTGGGACACAAGAACTACCGTACCTACATGGAGGTGGCACACCGGTGCCTGAACGACGGGGGCCTGTTCCTGCTTCACACGATAGGCCGCAACCACCGTCACGGCATCTCGGATCCGTGGGTCGACAAATATATCTTCCCGAACGGCGAACTGCCGTCGCTGGGACACATCAGCGATGCCATCGAGGGCCTCTTCATCGCCGAGGACGTGCATAACTTCGGCGCGGACTACGACAGGACGCTGATGGCCTGGCATGAGAACTTCGAAACGGCATGGCCGCGTTTCGCCGACCGGCTGGGCCAGCGGTTCTATCGGATGTGGCGTTATTACCTGCTATCGTGCGCTGGCGCATTCCGCGCGCGCGACCTGCAGCTCTGGCAATGGGTATTGTCGAAGGAAGGCGTGCCCGGCGGCTATTCGCGTGTCAGCTGACGCCTCGCGCCGCACTTGCCAACCCGCCCGCGATAGATCATGATTTTGCCAAGATTGACTCATTTTTTTTACAACTTTCTGCCTTCCTCCAACCAGATCAGTGCGCGCGAACGCCTGCGCAGCTGTCTCGGCGCCCTGATCGGCATCCTGATCACCGGCGCCGTCACCAGCCTGGCGTTGGGGCATTCATCGTCCGATTTGCCACTGCTCGTGGCGCCCATGGGCGCCTCCGCGGTCCTGCTCTTCGGCATGCCTGCCAGTCCACTGGCCCAGCCCTGGTCGCTGGTCGGCGGGAACCTGATCGCGGCGCTGTTGGGCGTGACATGCGCGCGCTGGATCGACATGCCTCTGGCGGCGTCCGCGCTGGCCGTGGGACTCTCGATCGCCCTGATGTTTCCCCTGCGCTGTTTTCACCCGCCATCCGGCGCGGTCGCGCTGACGGCCGTGTTGGGCGGCCCGGCGATCCACGCCCTCGGTTACCGGTTCGCGGTGCTGCCGATCGGCCTGAACTCCCTGGTCCTGCTTGCAAGCGCGATCGTCTACCACCGCATGACCGGGCATCGTTATCCGCACCGGGCACGGGCCAGGCGCGCGCCGACGAACGACGAGAAGGCGCCGTTTACACGCGCAGACCTCGAAGCGGTGCTCATGGCGCGCAACGAAATGCTGGACATCGATGTCGGCGACCTCGAGGCGGTCCTCGGCGACGTCGAAGTGCGGGCTTATCGCCGCCGGATGGACAAACTCGACTGCGCGCGTGTCATGACGACCGGCGTCCTGGCCGTGGCGCCGACCGTCAGCGTCTGCAGCGCATGGGCGATACTCGTGCACCACAAGATCAAGGCGCTGCCGGTGCTCGACGACGAGCGCTCGGTGGTGGGCATCGTCACGCAAATGGACTTCATACGCCACGGAGCGCTTCCGCCTTTCATGGACAACACCGATGCCCGGCAGGTCGGCGACATCATGAGCGCCCCCGTCAAGACGGTGCGCGCGTCCCAGCTGGTGGCCGACCTCGTTCCAATGTTCGCCAGTTTCGGGCACCATCACCTTCCCGTCATCGATGCCGCCGGCAAGTTCGCCGGCATGATCACGCAGGCCAACCTGGTCAGGGGCCTGCACAAGCAACCAATAAGCGATGTCGATCCGCCTCGCCCTGCCGCGCCGATTGCGACGCCGGTCGAACATCTAGCGTAGACGTCAACATGGACATCAATCTTGCCCGCACGTTTCTCGCAGCTGCGGAAAGTGGAAGTTTCATCGCTGCAGCCGAACGCATGCACGTGTCACAGACCGCGATCAGCGCGCGCATCCGTACGCTGGAGCAGCAACTGGGACGACGCCTGTTCGCACGCAGCAAGGCCGGTACCCGGCTGACGCTGGCCGGCGAGCATTTCATACGCCATGCCACGAACATGGTGCAAATCTGGGAGCGCGCCCGCCAACAGGCGGCCTTGCCACCAGGACGAGAAGACGGCATCAGCGTTGGCGGCGAACTGAGCCTGTGGAATCCGCTGCTTGCCGACTGGCTGATCTGGATGCGCCGGCACTGCCCGAAGATCGCGCTGCGCGCGGAAGTGGGCCAGCCCACGCATCTGCTCGACCAGGTGAAAGACGGCGCACTGGATATCGCCCTCCTTTACAATCCGCCGCAGCGTCCCGGATTGGTGACGGAATTGCTGGTTGAGGAAAAGCTGATCATGATTACCTCGGATCCCGGGCAGGGGATGTATCCCGACCAGTACATCTATGTCGATTGGGGACCCAACTTCGCGGCGAACCACCAGGCTGCCTTTCCCGAATTGAATAGCCCGCCCATCTACATGTCGCTGGGACCCCTGGCCCTGACTTACCTGTTGACGGTCGGAGGCGCCGGTTATTTCCGCATCGGCGCGGCAAAGCCCTTGCTGGACGCTGGACTGGTGCACCGCGTCAGCGATGCACCGGAATTCTCCCACTCTGCCTATGCCGTGTACGCTGCGCAGCGCGACAACAGGACGATGGAACGTGCCGTCGCCGGGCTGCGTATCGCTGCGGCGGTACCGGACCGCTCCGGCCAGGGGCATGCGATCGCGGCGCGCCCGCGCGTGGGCACGTGACAGTCAAATCAGGCCCTCGAACAACAACACGTCGACCATGTCGCCGGCCTGCACCGTGCCCTGCTCATCGTGCAGCACCACCATGCAATTCGCCTCCGACATCGACCGCAGGATGCCCGACCCCTGCGACCCCGTGATCGTGACGGTCGGCTGGCCATCCGCGCCGCGGGCCAGGATGCCGCGCTGGTATTCCGTGCGGCCCGGTTTCTTGCGGATCGTCGCGGCCGAGCGGGCGCGCACCAGGGCCAAAGGCGCTTCGGCGCCCATCATGCGCAGCAGCGCCTCGCGGGCGAAGAAGTAGAACGACACCATCACCGCCACCGGGTTGCCCGGCAGCCCGAACAGGAAGGCGCCGCGGCCGTTCGAGGCGATGCGGCCGAAGGCCAGCGGGCGGCCCGGGCGCATGCCGATCTTCCAGAACGTCACGTCGCCCAGGCGCGCCATGATCTGCTTCGTGTAGTCGGCCGCGCCGACGGAGACGCCGCCCGATGTGATGATGGCGTCCGCGTTCTCGCACGCGTCGCGCAACGCCTGTTCGAGCGCCTGCGGATCGTCGCGCACGACGCCCATGTCGATCAGGTCGCAGCCCAGGCGCTGCAGCATGCCGTAGATCGTGTAGCGGTTGCTGTCGTAGACGCAGCCTTCGTCCAGCGGCTGGCCGATCGAGCGCAGTTCGTCGCCGGTCGAGAAGAATGCCACGCGCAGGCGGCGCCGCACCGGGACTTCCGCCACGCCCAGCGACGCGAGCAGCCCGAGGTCGGCCGGACGCACGATCTTGCCGGCGCGCAGCGCGGCGCTGCCGGCCTTCAGGTCTTCGCCGGCCAGGCGGCGGTTGTCGCCCGTGCGGATGGTGCCGGGTGCGATGACCATCGTGTCGCCCTCGACGCTGACGAATTCCTGCGGCACGACGCTGTCGCAGCCGGCCGGCATGACGCCACCCGTCATGATGCGCACGCATTCGCCCGCTTGCGGGCTGCCGTCGAACGCGCGGCCGGCGTACGCGGTGCCGATCACGCGCAGGCGCGCGGGCGCGTCGGCCGGGAGGTCCGATCCGCGCAGCGCGTAGCCGTCCATCGCCGAGTTGTCGTGGGCCGGCACGTTGATCGGCGAGACGATGTCGGCCGCGAGCACGCGGCCCAGCGCGGCGCGCAGCGCCACCATCTCCGTCGCGCGCACGGGCGTGACGAATTCGCGGATGATGCGCTGGGCGTCGCGCACGGGCAGGGCGTCCGGGTCGTATGCGGACAGGCAGCTGACCACGTCGGCCAGGCGCGGCACTTTCAAGGGTTCGAGTTCGCGCAATTCGTCGAGCGTGTTGATGTTGCGGAAGGCGTCGGCGGCGTCGAACAGCACCTCGGTGACCTTGATCTGCGGGTACCAGCCGTCCATGCGCCGCCCGCCGCCATCGAGGTAGGCCGACAGCACGGGCTCCAGGCCGGCCTTCAGCAGGCAGAACACGGGATGCACCTGGCGCCGCCCGTTTTCTTCGGTGACCGCGACGGCGAGATCGGCACCCGCCGCGCGCAGGCCCTCGTGCAGGCGCTCCGCGAGGTCGGCCGGCAGGAACGGCGAATCGCATGGCGCCGTGAGCAGGTAAGTCGTCGCGCAGCGGCGCAGGCCTGCCTGCAGGCCGGCGAGCGGGCCCGCGTAGTCCGGCGTATCGTCCGGCCAGACCGGTACGCCGTACGCGGCATACGTATCGAGGTTGCGGTTGGCGTTGATGGCGACCGTCGCCACCTGCGGTGCGAGGCGCGCCAGCACGTGCGCGGCCATGGTCGTGCCGCCGAAGGGCTGCAGGCCCTTGTCGACGTGGCCCATGCGCGTGCCGCGGCCGCCGGCCAGGATCAGGCCGCTGATGGATTCCTTGTTCATGTTTTTTTATCCGCCGATGTAGGACATTTCGATTTTCTGTGCGCTGGCCGCCCGCGGGGACAGGCCCGCCGTGTTGACGGTGCGCGTTTCCGAATAGCGGTCGGCGCGCGCGCGCCAGAGCCGGGCGATGGCCGTCTGCATCTCCTGGTCCGTGCGCCCGCCGCGCAGCAGTTCGCGCAGGTCGTGGCCGCGGGTCGCGAACAAACACGTGTACAGCTTGCCCTCGGTCGACAGGCGGATGCGCGAGCAGTCGTGACAGAACGCTTGCGTGACACTGGAGATCATGCCGACTTCACCGCCGCCGTCGACATAGCGCCAGCGCTGCGCCGTCTCGCCCGCGTAATTGGCGACTATCGGTTCCAGCGGCATGTCGGCCGAGATGCGGCGCACGACTTCGCTCGACGGCACCACTTCCGTCATGTTCCAGCCGTTCGACGCGCCCACGTCCATGTATTCGATGAAGCGCAGGATCGCCGGCGTGCCCTTGAAGTGGCGCGCCATCGGCAGGATCTGGCCGTCGTTCATGCCGCCCTTGACGACCATGTTGACCTTGATGGGCCCCAGGCCGGCGGTGTGGGCGGCGTCGATGCCGGCCAGGACATCGGCCACGGCGAAGTCGACGTCGTTCATGCGCTTGAACACCGCGTCGTCGATGGCGTCGAGCGAGACCGTCACGCGGTCCAGGCCCGCGTCCTTCAAGGTCTGCGCCTTGCGCGCCAGTAGCGAGCCGTTGGTGGTGAGCGTGAGGTCGAGCGGACGGCCGGACGGCGTCTCGATGGCGCGCAGCTGTTCGACCAGGCGCTCCAGGTTCTTGCGCAGCAGCGGCTCGCCGCCCGTCAGGCGGATCTTTTCGACGCCGTGGGCCACGAACAGCCGCGCCACGCGCGCGATCTCTTCGAAATTGAGCAGCGCCGCGTGGGGCAGGTAGGCGTAATCCTTGTCGAAGACTTCCTTCGGCATGCAGTACACGCAGCGGAAGTTGCAACGGTCCGTGACGGAGATGCGCAGGTCGTGCAGGGGCCGCCCGAGGGCGTCGGCGAGCAGGCCGGTCGGTGTCTCCAGCGTGTCGGGGACGGCCAGCGCGGGCGCGCGCGCGTCGGCCACCATGATGATTTTTTCAGCCATGCCAATACGATAGCAGAAGGCCGGCCAGGGCGCAGGCAACGATGGTCTTGATCGTCCCGGTTCTGTAGCGCAATAACGCCACCGCGGCGGCCGTGCCGATGGCGATCGCGTCCCAGCGCGGCGCGCCGCGATCGAGGAACACGTGGGCGCCGAAGAACACGGCCAGGCTCGCGATGACGCCGACGACGGCCGCCGAGATCGTCGTCAGCGGCGCCGTCAGCCGCACGTCGCCGCGCGTGGACTCGACCAGCGGCCCGCCCGCGAGGATGAACACGAACGACGGTAAAAACGTGAAGAACGTCACCACGCAAGCCGCGACCATGCCGGCCAGGAAGCGGGCGTCCGATCCGAACAGCGCATGGGTCCAGCCCCCGACGAAGCCGACGAACGCGACGATCATGATCAGCGGCCCGGGCGTCGTCTCGCCCAGCGCGAGGCCGTCGATCATCTGGCCGGCGTCGAGCCAGTGATACTGTTCGACGGCGTGCTGCACGACGTAGGGCAGCACGGCATATGCGCCGCCGAACGTCAGCAGCGCCATCTTGCCGAAGAACGCGCCCATGCGCGGCAGTTCGCCGTCCGGTCCGTACACGAGGGCCAGTCCCGCCCAGCATGCCAGTCCGAGCGCGCAGCCGGCCACGCCGACGGTCGCCAGGCGCCGCCAGGAGAAGCGCGCATGGGCCGGCGTCGGCGTCGTGTCGTCGATCAGTGCCGCCGGATGCGGGGCCCCGTCGGCTGCCGTGCCGTGGGCGCCGCCGGGTTCGAACAGCGCGGGCCGCAACCGGCCGCCGACGAGTCCGACCGCCGCCGCGCCCAGTACGATCAGGGGGAACGGCACGCCCAGCAGGTCGATGCCGATGAACGCGGCCAGCGCGACGCCGACCAGTAGGCCATTGCGAAGCGTCCGGCTGCCGATGCGCCACGCGGCCGCCAGCACGATCGCGACGACGGCCGGCTTGATGCCCGCCATGATCCCGGCGATGGCGGGCACCTGGCCCCACGCCATGTAGATCCACGACAGCGCGATCAGGACGACCAGCGACGGCAGCACGAACAGCACCCCGGCCGCGATCCCGCCCGGCACGCGGTGCAGCAGCCAGCCGATGTAGATCGCCAACTGCGTCGCTTCCGGTCCGGGCAGCAGCATGCAGTAATTCAGCGCGTGCAGGAACCGCCGCTCGGAAATCCAGCGGCGTCGTTCGACGAGCTCGGCGTGCATCATGGCGATCTGCCCGGCCGGGCCGCCGAAGCTGATGAAGCCCAGCTTGAGCCAGTAGCGCAGGGCGGTGCGGAAGGAAACGGGAGCGGGCGGGGCGGACAAGGCGGTGGGGCAACGGTTGATGAGTTGCCCATCTTACACGCATCATCCAGCTGAGCGGTGACTCACTTCCACCAGGATGCCGCCCGGCGCGTGAACGTAGAACAGCGTTGCCCCGCGCTGGAACGACACGGGTGGCAGGTCCGTCACGCCCGCCGCCTGCAGGCGCGCGTGGGCGGCATGCACGGCTGCGTCGGAGTCGACGAGGAAGCCGATATGGAAGTTGTCTGGATAGTCCTGCGCGCCTTCCGTGCGGCGCCGCGTGAGGACGAGCGCGAAGCCGCCCGTGCCGAGCAGCAGGGCGAAGCCGTTATTGCCGCGCGTGTCGACCAGGCGGAAGCCGAAATGGGTGGTGAAGAAGGCGGCGGTGGCCGCGACGTCGGGGACGGGAAGATCCAGGTGATTCAGTTGCATGACGTGCTCCGATGATGGGCTCGCACGGAACGATCCGCCACTGAGGGCATGCGCGCACGAACCCGTTAAGCGCAATGGCGCCGGACGGTTCGTCGCGGGTACTCATGCGCGGACGCATGGAACAGAGCTTCCGCGCATGGCGCGCGAAGGGACCGGGCTTACCAAAAACGGTCCTGCCTTTTTCGACGCGGTCATCGTAGCACAGGTATAAAAAAAGGAAGCCCGCAGGCTTCCTTCTTGTCAGGGCAACGCGTTTATTGACGCGTATCCACCTGGATCAGCGGCTCGTTGACCGGCGGCGGCGCCTGCTTGCGCGTGCGGCGCGGACGTGCCGGCGGCTCCGCCTGCGCGGCCGCTTCCTGGGCGGCGCGCAGCTTTTCCGGATCCGTCGACGCCAGCGTCAGGCCGGCTTGTTCCAGCAGCTCGTTCAGGTCGGCCGGCGCGGCGGCCACCGGGGCCGGTGCGACGGCCGGGGCAACCGGTGCCGCTTGCGCGACGACAGGCTGTTCGACCTCGGCCGGCGCCGGTGCCGGTGCCGGTGCTGGAGCGGCGGCCGGGGCTTCGACAGGCGTTTCGACCGGCTGGGCGGCAACATCGGCCTCGGCCTTGTCGGCCACGGCAGCGGCAACCGACTCGGTCGTCGGGAACGGCCACGGCGTCTGGGCGGCCGGCGCTGCTTCGACGACGGGCTCCGCCGGCGCAGCAGCCTGTGCTGCCGCAGCCGCTGCCGCAGCCGCGGCGGCCTGCTCGGCCTGGACGCGGGCAGCTTCCGCCTGCTCGGCAGCGGCCTTCTCGGCAGCGGCCTTCTCGGCCGCGGCTTTCACGGCTGCAGCCTTGACCGATTCCGAGGTCGGGAACGGCCACGGACCCAGGGCAACGGCCTTGGCGGGTTTTGCTTCAGGCTTGGCTTTCGCAGCCTTCGCTTCGGCCTGGACCTTGGCAGCTTCTTCGTCGGCGACCGGCGTGAAAGCCGGGGCTTCGCCTTCGACGACGTCCTGCTCGGCGCCCTCGACCTGGTCGCGGTCGCGACGGTTGCGGTTACGGCCGCCACGACGGCGACGGCGGCGCGGCTCGTCGCCGTGCGCGTCGGTGTCCAGTTCCTCGCCATCCGGGCCTGCGGTCGCTTCCGCCACGTTCGCCGTCACCGGCTTCAGTGCTTCCGGGATCTCCGGCTCGCCGGCCAGCGTGATGGCCGCCTGGGCCGCCACGGCCTGGGCCGCGTTCAGCTCCTCGGTCTTGGCTTCCACCGGGGCGCGCTCGGCGCGTTCCGTACGCTCGGCACCTTCACGCGGCGGGCGCGGCTGGCGCGGTGCGCGTTCCGGACGTTCGCCACGTTCCGGACGCTCGCCGCGTTCGGCACGTTCCGCGCGCGGGGCCTGCGGTTGTGCATCCGCCGTGACGGCGGCCTGTTCGCGCGGCTCGCGGGCTTCGCGCGGCTGACGCGGTGGGCGCGGCGGACGCGCCGGCTTGGCGTCAAGCTCGACCGGCTTGGCGCCTTCCACGGCGGCGTTCACATCGCGTTCCTCGCGCTCGGCGCGGTTGCGGCCATTGCCGCCGGCGGTGCCGTTGCGGCCGCCGCGGGCATTGCGCTGGCCACGGTTGCCACGCTCGCCGCGTTCGCCGGCGGCCGGTGCCGCTTCAGCGGGCTTGGGCGGGGCGACCGGTGCGGGCGGCGGCGCGACGGGGACCGGACGGCCGAAGAAGAAGTTGCGCAGCTTGGTGAAGAAACCTTCCTGGGCCGGCGGCGTCCAGGCGGCAGCGGCGGGCGCGGCGGCCGGTGCCGGGGCGGGTGCCTCGACCGGCTTGGCCGGCTGGCGGTCGACCATCGGTGCCGGCTGGGCCGGGGTGATCGTCTTGACGACGGCTTCCTGGCGCGGCTTGGCTTCTTCCTTCTGGCGCTTGGCGAAGGCCATGTCGGTGTCGGCCGACTCGGCCATCGTGTAGCTGGCGGCGTCGTCGTCCAGGCGCGGATCGTCGTGCTTGATACGCTCGAGCTTGTAGTGCGGCGTTTCCAGGTGCTTGTTCGGGACCAGGATGACCGTGATGCGGTGACGCGTCTCGATCTTGAGGACTTCGCCGCGCTTTTCGTTCAGCAGGAAAGCGGCGACGTCGACCGGGACCTGGACGTGGATCGCGGCCGAGTTCTCCTTCATCGCCTCTTCCTGGATGATGCGCAGCACCTGCAGGGCGGACGATTCGGTATCGCGGATGTGGCCGGTGCCCGAGCAGCGCGGGCAGGTCACGTGCGAACCTTCCGACAGCGACGGACGCAGGCGCTGGCGCGACAGTTCCATCAGGCCGAAGCGCGAGATCTTGCCCATCTGGACGCGTGCACGGTCATGGTGCAGAGCATCCTTCAGGCGCTGTTCCACTTCGCGCTGGTTCTTGGCGACTTCCATGTCGATGAAGTCGATGACGATCAGGCCGCCCAGGTCGCGCAGGCGCAGCTGGCGGGCCACTTCGTCGGCCGCTTCGCAGTTGGTATTGAAGGCGGTGGTCTCGATGTCCGAACCGCGCGTCGCGCGCGCCGAGTTGACGTCGATGGAGACGAGGGCTTCGGTGTGGTCGATCACGATCGCGCCGCCGGACGGCAGCGGGACGGTACGCGAGTACGCGGTCTCGATCTGGTGTTCGATCTGGAAACGGGAGAACAGCGGCACGTCGTCCGTGTAGCGCTTCACGCGGTGCGCCATGTCGGGCATCACGTGGCTCATGAACTGCTGGGCCTGGTCGAAGATCTCGTCGGTATCGATCAGGACTTCGCCGATGTCGGGCTGGAAGTAGTCGCGGATCGCGCGGATGACCAGCGACGACTCCTGATAGATCAGGAACGGACCCGGGGCCGACTTGCCGGCGCCTTCGATCGCGCGCCACAGCTGCATCAGGTAATTCAAGTCCCACTGGAGCTCTTCGACGTTGCGGCCGATGCCGGCGGTGCGGGCGATGACCGACATGCCTTGCGGCAGGTCCAGCTTGTCCATCGTCTCGCGCAGTTCCTGGCGTTCTTCGCCTTCGACGCGGCGCGACACGCCGCCGCCGCGCGGATTGTTCGGCATCAGGACCAGGTAGCGGCCGGCCAGCGAAATGAACGAGGTCAGGGCCGCGCCCTTGTTGCCGCGTTCTTCCTTTTCGACCTGGACCATGATTTCCTGGCCTTCGCGCAGGGCTTCCTTGATCGTGCAGTTGCGGACGTCGACGCCGTCGCGGAAATAGGACCGGGCAACTTCTTTGAAGGGGAGGAAACCGTGGCGCTCTTCGCCGTAGCTGACGAAACAGGCTTCAAGAGAGGGTTCGATGCGGGTGATGACGCCTTTGTAGATGTTCGACTTTCGCTGTTCGCGACCAGCGGTCTCGATATCGATGTCGATCAGTTTCTGGCCATCGACGATCGCTACGCGCAGCTCCTCCTGCTGGGTAGCGTTAAACAACATACGTTTCATTTTTATAAACTCCGCGACCCGTGGGCCGTTTCATGCCGTCTTTATGCAAGAGCGGCGAAAGTACAGGGATGTACGCGGGGAAGGGAGTGTTGGCGGTGGTATGCCCGGGGTGTGGCACGGCATGGCCGGCCACAGGGCGCAGTGGCGTCGAACGACATTGCCCCGCGCACGAACGTCCTTGCCGGCCCGGGCGGCCCGATCGGGGCGGCACAGGGGCAGGCAAGCGGTGCGACACAGCCAGATCTTCAGTGGGCGCGCATGCCGGGGAGCGGAAGGGTGCTGCCGAAACGGGCGCTCCGGGGCGTGAAGACCGCGGCGCGTGCTGCGCACCTGCTTGATCTTCCCGGATGACTGTCTCCAACAACACTGCTACAGCTCACGACGGTCTAGCGGCTCCTTACTTCGGGTCGGGCGAAACGGCAAGCGTTATCGACGCCATCACCCGGCGAGCCGACCCTGCGGCCGGCTTGCCGGTACTTATCCTTATAATTCCAAACAATCCAATCCTGCATCCTGTGCGGCTACCCGATTGCAACTGCGGTGCAACCCAGGTTCGCACAGGAATGTGCGTACACGTCTAGAAATCCTTGAAATCCGCCGCTGCGCTTTCGCATTGTCGCTGCGATGCCGCGACACTACTGCCGCTTGCGACGGTTTGGGGATTCCGTTTTTTTCCATCGAATTTGCATTTTGGCGGGGCCGATGGAGACGCCCCTGTGTAAAATATCGTTTTAATTCTTACACCTGCAGAGGTTTGACCGCCGCCTGTCGATTATATATTCAAAATGAAGGACTTAGAGAGAATTTCTGGGAAGACAGAGCGAATGACCTTGCAAAACGATGGTGTTCCCCCTTCATCACGGACAGATAACCGCCCCCCTGCCACTGCTCAGTTTGTCACAATCACCGAGGAAGAAGCAGGCCAGCGCATCGATAATTACCTGCTGCGCGTCTGCAAGGGTGTCCCCAAAAGCCATATTTACCGCATTCTCCGCTCCGGCGAAGTGCGCGTGAACAAAGGCCGCATCGACCAGTTGTACCGCCTGGCAACGGGCGACATCGTTCGCATCCCGCCTGTCCGCATCGCCGAAAAGGCCGCGGGCAGCGCCCCTGTGCCGGGCGCGGAATTTGCCATCGTGCACGAAGACAGCCATCTGCTCGTGATCGACAAGCCGGCCGGCGTGGCCGTGCACGGCGGTTCGGGCGTGTCGTATGGCGTCATCGAGCAATTGCGCGCAGCCCGGCCGGACGCCAAATTCCTGGAGCTGGTGCACCGCCTGGACCGTGAAACGTCCGGCTTGCTGTTGCTTGCCAAGAAACGTTCCGCGTTGACTAGCCTGCACGAGCAAATGCGCGACGGTACGACCGACAAGCGCTACCTGACGATGGTGGCCGGCGACTGGCGCAATCCGCGCCAGCACGTGAAGCTGCCGCTGCACAAATACACGACGCCGGACGGCGAGCGCCGCGTCGTCGTGCAGGCGGGCGGCCAGGAAGCGCATACGGTATTCAACCTGCTGCGCAAGTGGCCGGCGTTCGCGCTGCTGGAAGCGGAACTCAAGACGGGGCGCACGCACCAGATCCGCGTGCACCTGGCCTCGAGCGGCTTCCCGATCCTCGGTGACGAGAAATACGGCGATTTTGCGCTCAACAAGCAGCTTCAGAAGGCAACCGATGCGCGCGGCGCCTTGCGCCGCATGTTCCTGCACGCGTACCAGATCACGTTCCAGCACCCCGACACGGGCAAGCCGCTTACCCTGAAGGCGCCGTTGCCGGCGGAATGCGAGCGTTTCTTGGTAAGCTTGGGGCCAGCGCAGGAACTCAAAACACGCAGCACCCATCGATAACGCGGAATGAGGAGCCGGCGCCACGAGCGCCGGGAGACATGGCAAGAAAGCAATTCGATCTGATTGTCTTCGATTGGGACGGTACGCTGATGGACAGCACCGCCACCATCGTCAAATGTATACAGTCTGCAGCCAAGGACCTGGGCCTGGCTGTTCCGAGCGACGCCGCGGCGTCGCACGTGATCGGCCTCGGCCTGGGCGAAGCCATGCAGGCCGCCATGCCGAACATCGACCCGGCCCTGTATCCGCGCATGGTCGAGCGCTATCGCTACCACTTCCTGACGAAAGACCACGAACTGGTCCTGTTCCAGGGCGTGCGGGCGATGCTGGACGAGCTTTCCCAGGAAGGCTACTTCCTCGCGGTGGCGACCGGCAAGAGCCGGGTCGGCCTGAACCGCGCCCTGAACGCGGCGGGCCTGCTTTCCGTGTTCGATGCGACCCGTTGCGCCGACGAGACATTTTCCAAACCGCACCCGGCAATGTTGCAAGAATTGACAAGGGAACTCGGCCAGGACATGCGGCGTACCGTTATGATCGGCGACACGACGCATGACTTGCTTATGGCAAATAATGCCGGCGCCGCCGGCATCGCCGTCGAGTATGGCGCCCATCCAGTCCAGCAGTTGCAGGCATGCCATCCGGTTTTCACGGCAAAGAACGTGCCCGAATTGCATCAGTGGCTGGTCGAGAACGCATGAGCGATACCGAAGACGTCTACATCTGCGATTCCACGGCCGTCGAGGACGGCGGCAAGGGCGTCCGTTTCCCCGTACTGGCGTTCGGTGACGATGCGACCGGTTTCGTCGTGCGTTTCGGCGGCAGGATCTATGCCTACCTGAACCGCTGCGCCCACGTGCCGGTCGAACTGGACTGGTTCAAGGGCGAATTCTTCGAATCGAGCAAGCTTTATCTCATGTGTTCGACGCATGGCGCCATTTACTTGCCCGAGAGCGGCGCCTGCGCAGGCGGCCCTTGCCGTGGCGGCAAACTGCGGCCGATTACCGTGCGGGAAGCCGATAACCGGATTTATTGGCAACCGGACCAGCATGTCCGTCCGCCGACAGCGGGCCTGCACGACAGCCAGATGAGGTAACCACACCAGGTATCTATGAGCGACAACACCAGGAACGACAATCCGAACGACAACCGAACGGCCGCCCCGGCGACCTTCAGCAACTGGGAGCGCGAGACCCTGGAGCGTCTCGTGTTTGCCACCGTACGCGAGCAGCGGGCCTCGCGCCGCTGGAGCATCTTCTTCAAGCTGTCCTTTCTTTTGCTGGCATTTTTCGCGATCTGGGCGTATTTCGACTTCAACTTCGGCAGCTCGGATATCGAAGCGCTGGGCCGGCACACTGCGCTGATCGAGATCGACGGCGCCATCGAGGACGAAGGCAGCGGCGCCGCCGATACCGTCATCCCGTCGCTGAACAAGGCATTTTCCGACCCGGGGTCGGCAGCCATCGTCCTGCGCATCAACAGCCCAGGCGGCAGTCCCGTGCAGGCGGGCATCATCGTCGACGAAATCCAGCGCCTCAAGAAGGGGTATCCGAACAAACCTGTGTATGTGGTCGTGGACGAGATCTGCGCCTCGGGCGGCTATTACATCGCGGCGGCGGCCGACAGGATCTACGTCAACAAGGCCAGTATCGTCGGGTCGGTCGGCGTCCTGATGGACGGCTTCGGCTTCACCGGCCTGATGGACAAGCTCGGCATCGAGCGCCGCCTGCTGACGGCGGGCGAGAACAAGGGCTTCCTCGATCCGTTCAGCCCGCAGTCCGACAAGCAGAAGCAGCATGCGCTCGAGATGCTCAACGAAATCCATGAGCAATTCATTGCCGTCGTGCGTGCCGGACGCGGCAAGCGCCTGAAGGAAAATCCGGAAATCTTTTCCGGCCTTTACTGGACTGGCGCCAAGGCGGTCGAGATGGGCCTCGCGGATGGCTTCGGCACCGTGGACACGGTCGCGCGCGATGTCGTGAAGGCGGAAGACATCATCGATTACACGGCGCACGAGGGCTTGCCGGAGCGTGTGCTGAAGAAATTTGGCGCGTCGGTCGGCGCCGGTGCGGTGCATTCGATGTACCGGGGGGCCGTACCCAGCTTGCGCTGAGCGCGGGCCGTGGACAACTGATATGTCTCAATATTGGGCTTGAAACTTACAAACGGTGGGCTATAGTTGGTGTGTAGCTGTTTCGGTGTGAGCGACAAGAAACCAGCCTGTTCTTGGCGTTGCTGGAACCGCTTCAGACCCGCATCCGTGCGGTTTCGAGAGAATTCAATTCCTCAAGCTGGAAGTCCCAATCGGGAAGGAAACGACGGCGTACGCCGTCGTTTTCATTTTGGGCGTTCGTCGTCGAGGGCGCCTGGAATCGATTTCACATTTGCTAACGATGTGCCTGCCGGTCGGGACGTCGAGCGCGGGCCGCCATGCACGACGACCTTCCTGCTGAGTACTGCGCCCTCGTCCGCTTGCTGCGATGTCTCGGCGATAACGCTATCAAGACTGCCCGGCTCGGGCTGGTGAAAGCCGCCTGTCTCCAGCCAGGCCTGAAAACGGCGCTGAGCCTGCTCATACCATGCGGCGCGCATCGGCAGCTGGTGTTCAAAACAATGTACATGCGGGATGTCGCCACCGCGCGTCCAGCGCGCCAGCGCAAGCCGAGTCGGGAAAATCGCGGCGTATTCCTGGGCCACCTTCGTCCCGCTGCTTGTGGCCGCGGATGAAGACGGGGTGCTGTGGGTCTGCTTTTTTTCGATCTGCACATTTGCCTCGTGGTTTGGGGTTATTCCGATGTGCCGGATGGTGCGGCCCACCTTTAGTCCTACACTCAGTAACTGTAGGTCGATTCCTAATTAGGTTTCAGTGTATCAACGGGACATAGTCAATTCTTGAGATGTGTCAAACGAGTCCTTGCTTCGAGTTGAAACCCTTGGATTGCTGAACTTTGACGCTTGCAATCCTTCTGCTACAGTCTCGCCCCATGAGTAAACTATCCCTTGACCGCGTGCTCCAGTCGCAAGGCTTTGGTACACGCAAATATTGCCGGGCCCTGATCGAAGACGGCGACGTGGCCATCTATGGCGAAGTCCACGACAAGTACAAGACCCTCGTGGAGACGGACGGCCTGGTGCTGACCGTATTCGACGAAGAATGGGTCTATCGCGAACACGTCTACATCGCCTTGTATAAACCCTCCAACTTCGAGTGCTCCCGCAAGCCGAGCCACCATCCTGGCGTGCTGACCTTGTTGCCGGAACAATTTACCTGGCGCGACGTCCAGCCTGTCGGCCGACTCGATCATGACACGACGGGCCTGCTGCTGATGTCGGACGACGGCCCGTTCATCCACGCCCAGTCGTCGCCCAAGCGGCACATCCCGAAGGTGTACCAGGCGACCACCCAGGAGCCGGTCACCCAGGCGCTCGTCGACCAGCTCCTGTCGGGCGTGCAATTGCACGATGAGCCCGCGCCGCTGGCGGCCCAGTCCTGCGTACAGCGGGGCGATCATCAGTTGGAGATCGTGCTGGAGCAGGGTAAATACCATCAGGTCAAGCGCATGCTGGCCGCGGCGGGTAACCATTGCGCCGCGTTGCATCGCTCGCAGATCGGCGGGCTGACGCTCGAGTCGCTGGGTTTGCAGGAAGGGGAGTGGTGTTATCTGGAGCAGGCGCAGCTGGATTTGCTGGTGCCGGACTGATGCGGTAATGCGCGGCGGCGCGCATGATCGTGCTGCCGTGCGACATTCCATGCGGATTTCCGGGACACTCGTCATCGACTCTTGTCGCTGTTTAACCCCGACGATGCCGATGCCCGCAAGAAATCACCGCCTCTTCCTCCTGCTTGCCTTCCTCGCAATACATCCGGCCATGGCTCAGCAGACCGATCCGGGTCTGGCCGATTGCGCGCGCGTGACCGATGCTGCCCACCGCCTGGCGTGCTATGACCGGCTGGCCGGCGTCACGCTAGCGCCGACGCCGGCACCGCCGACCCAGAATGCGGACGCGGTCAATGCCCGGGTCGTTGACGCGCCGCCCGTTCCAGCGGCGGTCGACGCCTCGCCCGACATGGTGCGGCAATTCAGTCTGGCCGATCATTGGGAACTGGACCAGGAACACAAGCGTGGCGTCTTCAACTTCCGTCCGCATCAGGTGAACTACCTGATGTTCACCCGCACCGTGCATCCCAACAACGAACCCTACCGGCCGTTTCGCCGCATCGCCGACCTGACGAGCGACCTGGCGCACTCGGAACTCGTGTTTCAGCTGGGATTCAAGATGAAGCTGGTCGAAAGCGCTTTAGACAAGCCCGTCGATCTGTGGTTCGGCTATACGCAGAACAGCTTCTGGCAAGCCGGCAATCACGAGGCGTCCAGCCCCTTCCGCGAGACGAACTATCAACCCGAGCTGATGGCCGTCACTCCACTGCATTTCAGTGTATTCGGAATGAATGCACGGTTTCTTAATCTCGGTCTGGTGCACCAGTCGAACGGCCAGACCTCGACATTGTCGCGCAGCTGGAACCGGGTCTATGCGCAGGTTGGCCTGGAGCGGGCAGGGTGGACCGTGCTGGGCCGTGTCTGGAAACGCGTCAACGAGGCGGCTGCCAACGACGACAACCGCGACATCGTCGACTACATGGGGCGCGGCGATGTCGTCGTGACCTACCGCAGCAACGGCAACGATTACTCGGCCTTATTGCGGCGCAATTTTTCCACCGAGCGTGGTGCTGTCCAGCTCAGCTGGGCGTTTCCGCTGGCCGGGCACATCAAGGGGTATGCTCACCTGTTCTCGGGTTATGGGCAGAGCCTGATCGACTATAACTATTACCAGAACACGGTGGGGCTGGGGTTGCTCGGGACGTTCTGAGCGGGGGAGGGCGGGCTACCAGTTGCCCGCAGTGCTGCACTACAATGGCGGCTCGCGTGACACATCGTGCGGCCCCGGCGGCGCTGTCACTGCATCAACTTCAATTTTGTCAGCTATTTTCCCGTATGGAAAAAATCCGATATTTCATCATTTACTTGCTAGCTGGCGTATCGCTCGGCGCCGGTGCGATCGGGCTACAGAAGGCTTTGCCCTCAAAGGACGGGACGAACATGTCTGGGCCCAGCAACAGGCTTGTCGGTGCTGCGGTAACCCCACAGGATTTCGGCGCCAAATGCGACGACACGACGGACGACACCGTTAGGCTGCAGGCCGCGTTGAACAGCCTGTCGCCGGGCGGGCGGCTCCACATACAGGGCACCTGCCTGGCATCGGCGGCGCTCATCATCCCTTCGAATGTCATCGTTGACGGTGACGGCATCATGGCCTCGCGATTGCACTTTACGCATATGGGTGACGGCCTAAAGACGGTGTCGCCAATCAATAGTTCGACTTCGAAATATGTCACAGTGCGGGATATTGCTATCTTTAACACGAACAAGGCAAACGCTGGGGGAGGATACGTTGACGTGGGAGGATCGTATATCAGCGTCCGTAATGTGCAATTTTCCGGATGGGGCTATGGCGTAATTTTTGATCAGACGGAAATAGCCGATATTACGCGAAACCAATTTGCTGGTTGGCACGATGCGGGCATTTGGTTGGTGAATGGCCCTGAACACACGGCAGGCGCAAAAAAAGGGTTCACGAATCGAATAACGATTAAGGAGAATCAGTTAAATGGAAAGTCGGGATACGGACTGAGGGACGACGGCGGTGGGGCTCACCTTGTCATTGGGAATAACTTTAACGCAGCCAGTATCCAGATTTACGCCGCTGGCGTCGCCGGGCTTTCCATCCTCAACAATGAAATGGAGGGGGCAAGCTCGTATCCGATCAGGATCGCAAAGGAAAAAGTATCTGGTGGGTATACTGGCCAAACAATGGGATTGGACGTCTCCGGAAATCTCATCGGAGATGGAATTTCAAGCATCTCAATTCAGGCGGCTCAAGGCGGACGAATCACAGCAAATGTGTTTTACCAATATAAAAAAAATGCGCTCGAAGTCGACTTCGGACCAGGCGCGCTTGTGAGTGGTATTGACGTGAGCGGCAATAGCAAGGCGGTTGCCGATAATGGCAAGACATCGGGACCATTTGTCGATCCGGCGAATACCAGCAATTGGGAGTTGCAAGGCAACTATCACCAGAACGGCCAAACCTATGTGATTGCCGGTTGTGCAGCGGGGTTGCGCACGATCACGCCACAGACGATGGAGGGGATTTACGACGGCGCCCAACTGCGCGTAATGAATGTTGATGGAACGAATGCCGAAACTATTACGGCAATGGTAAGCCCGGATGCACCGGCGTCGTTCAAAGCCAGACTTTCCAGTGGAAAGGCTGCAAACTGGACCGTGGCAGTGCTTGAAGGCGCCGCTTCTAATACATATACACCGATATTATCGGGAAAATCCGTGGCGGGATCATTCATGACGAATGCAGTCTACGGCTCATACCAGCGCGCTAAAGGTCGAGTCATGTTTCAGGTCGACGTCGCCTGGAGTGCAAATTTGGGAGCGACGGGACAACTTCAGATGATGTTGCCTTTTACTTCAAAAAATAATGGCATGACATTGATGATCCCGGCGTCACTCTCCGGTCCAGGGGCAATTGGTATTGTAGGACCCGTGTATTTGGTCATATCGACAGGATCTCGGGTCGCGGGCTTCGTGACGATGAATTCGGCAAATGGGACTTGGCAGCCGCTACGAGTTCCCGCATCTGGCGAAATCACCGTAAGCGGACAATACGAGATTTGACGGAGATTAACCGGCCCGACAGAATCCAAGATTTCGTGACCGACAAATGACGTGTTCTTCGATCACCAGTGGCCGCTCGGCTCTAACTGACTCTTGATGCCGATTTGTCACGAATGGGTGTCGGTACAAATGTCACGTCGACGGCGGTAATAGGGGACAAATGTAGCGCGTCGACCTCGTTTTTCTCTGTAAAGGCCTATCGCTCGTCCCCTACAATTTATGTCAAAGCGACCAGATCAGGACTCTCACGAAAAACCACGCCACAACGAGGCAGCAAAACGGATGAAAAATAAAGATGTGTTGTGTGGTTGGATAGACTATTTCTAGAATGCAACCAACGTTGTGGCAAGTATGCCGAATTCTAGCCAAGCGAGCTGAGAATCTATGGTTCGCGATATAACAAAGTCTTTCATTAGCACATGCCCTAAGGTAAAATGACAGACTGTTCGCGATGTACCCAGTCCATCCCTTCCGATAATCAATGTTCAAGTTCACCAAGAGTTTTATGGCCGTGGCGTTGGTCATGGCCTCGTTCGCCACGTCCGCCCAGAATTCGGTCAACAGGGCCGACCTTTTCGGCCAGGACCAGTCCAGCCAGACCAGCAACGACGACAGCGTGGGCGCTCCGGGCGCTTCCAGCACCAACCTGGGCATTGCACCGGCCCGGAGGATAGTCATTGCCAATCCTCCAAGCGATCAGGCTGCGGCCGCCGCAAATGCAGCACGAAGTCTTCCTAACCTCGACGAACGCGGTAACCTCAACGGACTCAATGGACGCGGCAACGCCGATCGGCGCGGTAATGGTGTGGTGTCACAGCGGGTTTCGGTAGACCAGTTGGGCGAAAAATTGCCCGAATTAAGTGAATTTCAAAAATTTATTTGGGACAATACCGGTCAGATCTTGCCGATCTTCGGTAGCGAGTTTTTTGCTAATTCGCCGAGCACATTTGCTCCGATCATGAATTCTCCCGTCCCCAGCGATTACCCACTTGGACCAGGTGACGAGTTGATGATCCGGGGTTGGGGCACGATCGACATCGATTACCGCGCAACCATTGATCGGAACGGTACAATCAATATTCCGACCATCGGCTCTGTCGTGCTGGCGGGAGTGCGGGCCGGCGAAGCCGAAAACGTCATCCGTACGGCAGTTGCAAAGTTGTACAAAGGTGTAACGATCAGCGTCAATTTTGGTCAGTTGCGAGCGATTACGGTGTACGTCGTGGGGCAGGCGAATCGCCCGGGTACCTATACCATGTCCAGCCTGTCGACACTGGTGACCGCGCTGTTCGCTAGCGGTGGTCCGAACACGAAGGGCAGCATGCGCCGTGTCCAGGTCAAGCGCAACGGCAAGGTCGCGGCCGAACTGGACCTTTATTCGTTCATCGCCAAAGGCGATAAATCGGCTGATATCAAGCTGTTGGACGGCGATACGATCTACATTCCCTCCGCAAATGGCTTCGTGGCGCTGGTGGGTAAGGTCAATACGTCCGCCATCTACGAGTTAAAGAATGGTAACGAGACTGTCGAGTCAATGCTCGACTATGCCGGCGGCCTACCGGTCGTGGCCGATCCGCGCCGCGCTTTCCTGGAACGCATCGATCCGACCAAAACCCGTCCGCGCAGTGTAGAAGAAGTCTCACTTAATGGTAATGGCCTTAAGCATTCCTTGAAAAATGGTGATGTATTGAACGTCACGTCGATTACCCCGGATTTTTCGAATGCTGTGATCTTGCGAGGTAATGTCGACCAACCAGTACGTGCACCTTTCAAGCAAGGCATGCGCATCACCGACCTGATCCCAAATCGCGAATACCTAATTAGTCGGAACTCGATCAAACGTCAAAACAACGCTGTTACTATCGGTAACGATGAACGGGATACGACCGAAAATGCGAATGCCATTGCCGCACGTATTGGCGGGCTGATTGATGCCGTCAATTGGGACTATGCCGTCGTCGAGCGCGTGAACCGTACGGATCTGAGTGTCCAGTTAATTCCATTTAATCTCGGCAATGTATTCGCCAATCCGAATGGACCGGATAACCTTTCTCTGCAACCTGGCGATACCGTTACGATCTTCTCGCAGGATGACGTGGCTGTACCGATGGATAAACGTCAAGTCTTCGTTCGTATCGAAGGCGAAGTCAACGTTCCAGGCGTATACCAGATGACAGCAGGGGACACCCTGCAAACTTTGATCGCGAAAGCGGGCGGTCCCACTTCCAGCGCGTACATGTTCGGCACCGCGTTTTACCGTGAAGAAGTTCGCAAGGAGCAGCAGGAAAACTTGCAACGTGCCGCGGACCGCCTCGAGGCGCAAATGCGCAGCGAAGAGTCCACGCAGGCGGCCAACCTGCGGGCGCTGAGTGGCACGGAAGCCGCTGCCGCCACTGCCCAACTCGAGGCCGAGCGCAAAATTGCTCAGGAACGCATCAATCGCTTTCGCAAGCTCCAGCCGACCGGCCGCATTGCTTTCGGCTTGGATCCTTACGACCGCTCTTTCGCACATCTGCCGCAAGTGACGTTGAAGAATGGAGACCGTCTTGTCGTGCCTTCTAAGCCGGCGTTCGTTCATGTGTTCGGCGCTGTCAATGTCGAGGCGTCGCCTCTGTGGAAGCCGAATACCCGCGTGAGCGATTACCTCAAGATGGCAGGTACAGCAGTTGATGCCGACGTTGATAACGTATTCGTGTTGCGTGTCGACGGCACCGTCGTGTCGAGCGATTCGCAGGGTTGGTTCTTCGGAAAAATTGGTGGCGTCGAGGTCATGCCGGGCGATTCCATCGTCGTGCCGGAGAAATTCGATCGTCAGACTGCATGGACCAAGTTCATGCAGGGTGCGCGCGAATGGACGCAGATCTTGGCGAATTTCGGGCTGGGGGCTGCTGCGGTCAAGACGCTGCGAGATTAATGGGATGAAAGCCCTACGCGATGCACGGTGATAAGAGATTTTAAAATGAATCAGATTCAAGCTGCGGAAAAGCAAGAGGTTGTATCACGAGTGGAAGATGGGCTGGGGATATTCGATATTTTGATCGTTTTTGCGAAGCACAAGAAAATGATCATTGGTGTCACTTTTTCTTCGGCACTACTCGCTGCAGGTATCAGCTTGGTCTTGCCGAATGTATATCAGGCCACAACCAAACTGCTGCCGCCGCAGCAAAATCAATCGACGGCAATGGCTGTGCTGTCGCAGTTGGGCGGCGTGGCCGGTGCTGCGGCAGGGGCCGCAGGTTTAAAAAATCCCAATGATCTGTACGTTGGAATGCTCAAGAGCCGCACGGTAGCCGATCGGTTGGTCGAACAGTTTGAACTGAAGAAGGCTTACGACACAAATTCCGAAGAATTGGCCCGTCAGGTGCTTGAGGCCAATACGACAATTACCTCCGGTAAGGATAATTTGATTACTATCTCGGTCGAGGATAAGGATCAAAAGCGCGTGGCAGCAATGGCGAATGCATACGTGTCAGAATTGCTTCGCCTGACGAAGGTGTTGGCCGTGACAGAGGCCTCGCAGCGAAGAATGTTTTATGAGCGTCAGCTCGAAACGACCAAGGACAATCTTGCAAAGGCAGAAGCGCTTTTGAAGAGTAACCTGGATACGCACGGCGTCATCAGTGTGGATGCGGAAAGCCGGGCCATTCTGGAAACCGTTGGCCGTCTAAAAGCACAAATTTCGGCTAAAGAAATCGAGCTGAGTTCCCAGCGGGCCTTTGTCACGCCCAGTAATCCAAGCTACCGCCGCACGGAGGAAGAACTGAGCAGTCTCCGTGCGGAGCTGTCGCGTCTCGAAAATGGCCGAGGCGGCAATAGCAGCGCCGCCGACCAACAAGGTGGACTAAAGAACGTCAAAGTGTTGCGCGACGTGAAATACCAGCAAATGTTGTATGAGTTGTTGGCCAAACAATACGAGGTTGCGCGTATCGACGAGGCTAAGGATGCTTCAGTAATTCAAGTGTTGGACCCCGCGATCGAACCGGAACGTCGCGCCAAGCCGAAGCGTACACTGATCGTCTTGATGAGCGCGCTCATCGCGGCATTTGGCGCAGTTGCCGTCGCGTTTTTGATCGAAGCGAGAAAAAAAGCATTGGCATCGCCCCAGGGAAATGCTCAATGGGCAGAACTGAAGTCCTATATGCAGTTTCGTACCCGTCGTTGAACACGCCGGCCGAGCGACAACTCATGTGCTGAGGACGCATCGTGAATGGCCGGTATTCAGCGACGGCTTCGTCCATTTCATCCTTAAGCTGCTCCGTGACGTTTCCTTCATTGTACGTGTTGACTCGGCAATATATAAAAGTCCTTGGCAAATGAAGAAATCGGCGTTCGTAGTTCGATTGATCGGCTCGGCAGAATAAGCTATTCGCAATTTGTAGAATTTATTATCATGAAATTATCGGAAAACACGCGTATTGCAGTCATCGGCCTGGGATACGTTGGATTGCCGCTGGCCGTTGAGTTCGGCAAGAAGTTCCCTACCATCGGTCTTGATATCAATACGCGCCGTGTGCAAGAACTTAGGAATGGCATCGACAACACGCTCGAGACCGAAACGCACGAACTGGCCGCGGCCGTAAAGCTGACCTATACCACGGATCCGGAGGACCTGAAAGCGGCTACGGTGTATATCGTCACCGTGCCGACGCCCATCGACGAATATAAGCAGCCGGACCTCACACCGCTCGAAAAAGCATCGATGACTCTGGGTAAAGTGATCAAGAAGGGCGATATCGCCATCTTCGAATCGACGGTTTATCCGGGGGCCACTGAGGAATATTGTGTTCCTGTGATCGAACGCGTATCTGGCTTGAGGTTCAACACTGATTTTTTTATCGGTTATAGTCCCGAGCGTATCAATCCGGGCGATAAGGAACATCGCCTGACGACGATCACCAAAGTGACGTCCGGTTCCACTCCAGAGGCCGCCGATTTTGTCGACGAGTTGTACGGTAGTATTATCGTCGCCGGGACCCACAAAGCGTCTTCGGTCAAGGTGGCCGAAGCCGCCAAGGTGATCGAAAATACTCAGCGTGACCTTAATATTGCACTGATGAATGAGCTGACGATTATTTTCGGCAAACTGGGCATCGATACCGAAGACGTCCTGAAAGCGGCGGGCACAAAGTGGAACTTTCTGCCTTTTCGCCCAGGCCTTGTGGGCGGCCACTGCATCGGCGTGGATCCGTATTATTTGACTCACAAGGCTGAGGCAATTGGCTATCACCCTCAGGTTATCCTGGCCGGTCGCCGCATCAACGACAGCATGGGCGTTTATGTCGTCGGCCGTCTCGTCAAGCAGATGCTGAAGCAACGAATCCAGGTCGACGGCGCCAATGTCCTCGTCCTGGGGCTGACGTTCAAGGAAAATTGCCCGGACCTGCGCAACACCAAGGTCGTCGATATCATCAACGAATTAAAGGACTACAACGTCAACGTCGACGTGTACGATCCGTGGGTCAGTGTCGAAGGTGCGCAGCACGAATACGGAATTACGCCGATCAGCGCACCTGAGAAGGGCAAGTACGACTCAATCATCATCGCCGTCGCTCATAGCGAGTTCAAGCAGATCGGGGCCGGCGGATTACGCGCCTTCGGCAAGGATCAGCATATCTTGTTCGATCTGAAGTACGTGCTGCCGAAAGGCGATGCGGACATTCGCCTTTGATCAGTACGGTACAAGATAGGATACAGCTCAGCATGAATCAATTCGAAAACGTCCTGCAGGCACTGCGTGCACAGCCGAAGACATGGCTTATTACCGGATGCGCCGGCTTCATCGGGTCGAATCTCCTCGAATCCCTGCTCAGTCTCGACCAGACTGTTGTCGGGCTCGACAACTTTGCGACGGGACATCAGCGCAATCTTGACGAAGTCCGTGAACTGGTCGGAACGACGCGTTGGGCGCGGTTCACCATGATCACTGGAGATATCCGTGATATGGCTACCTGCCAGCAGGCCGTCAAGAACGTCGACTATGTTCTGCATCAGGCTGCCCTCGGTTCGGTGCCACGTTCCATCAAGGATCCGAACACGACGAACGAGGTCAATATCAGTGGATTCCTGAATATGTTGACGGCAGCAAAAGACGAAGGTGTCAGGTCGTTTGTGTATGCTGCGTCGAGCTCCACTTACGGCGACCACCCCGGACTTCCCAAGGTTGAGGACAGGATCGGAAAACCCTTGTCGCCGTATGCTGTCACAAAATATGTCAATGAGTTGTATGCGGACGTGTTCGCGCGGTGTTACGGTTTCAAGGCAACCGGACTGCGTTATTTTAATGTATTCGGCAAACGTCAGGACCCGCATGGCGCTTATGCGGCAGTGATTCCCAAATGGATCGATGCGATGATTAGCGGTGGCGATATCCTCATCAATGGCGATGGAGAGACAAGCCGCGATTTTTGCTTCATCGATAATGTCGTACAGGTCAACCTTTTGGCCGCGACGGCAGAAGAGGATGCCAAGGGCGAGGTTTACAACGTAGCGATCGGCGATATCACGACGTTGAACGAGCTCGCGGCCTCGCTGAAAGCAATACTCGCGGAGAACGGGGTCCATTACGAGAAGCCGAGCATCTATCGCGATTTCCGTGCCGGTGACGTACGCCATTCGCAAGCCGATATCACCAAAGTGACGAACCGGCTCGGGTATCTTCCAACACACCGCATCCGTGACGGCCTAAAAACCGCGATGCCATGGTATATCGCGAACCGCTGATCGGTAACGTATCACAGCGCCAACGTCTAACGTCGTAAAGAAAAGACATGAGCAATTCAAAACCGATTTACGTCACACAACCTTATTTGCCTCCGCTCGAAGATTTTTATCCATATCTGCAGCAGATTTGGGATAACAAGATCCTGACGAACGGCGGTCCGTTTCACCAGCAACTGGAGCAGGCGCTGTGCGAGTACCTTGGCGTAGACCATCTAGCGCTGTTCTCGAACGGCACGCTCGCCCTGGTAACTGCATTGCAGGCACTGCGCATTACCGGTGAGGTCATTACGACACCTTATTCGTTTGTCGCGACCGCGCACTCCTTGTTGTGGAACGGCATCAAACCAGTCTTCGTCGACGTCGATCCGGATACGCTCAACCTCGACCCGGCCAAAATCGAAGCAGCCATCACTCCGCATACCACGGCGATTATGCCTGTGCATTGTTACGGTAATCCGTGTAACGTCGAGGCCATCCAAAAGATCGCCGACAACTACAATTTACGCGTCATTTACGACGCGGCACACGCGTTCGGGGTCAAGACCGACGGCGGTAGCGTGCTGCGCCATGGCGACCTTTCCGTTCTAAGCTTTCATGCGACCAAAGTCTTCAATACGTTTGAAGGCGGCGCGATCATCTGTCCGGATGCGAAAACAAAAACACGTATTGACCATCTCAAAAACTTCGGCTTCGTCGATGAGGTGACGGTCGTTGCGCCTGGTATCAACGGAAAGATGAGCGAGATTAATGCCGCTTTCGGCGTGCTCCAACTGCATCATATCGATGAGGCAATCGCACGCAGGAAGCATATTGATGAATTGTATCGCACCTTACTGTCCGGTGTCCGCGGGATCAGTTGTCTGGGCAATGCGGGACAAGATGCATCCAATTATTCGTATTTTCCGATACTTGTCGAAGACGATTATCCGCTCAAGCGTGATGAACTATTCCAGAAACTGCGGGATCAGAATATCATCGCGCGGCGCTATTTCTATCCGCTGATCTCTGATTTTCCGATGTATCGCGGACTGCCTTCCGCCCATCGGGAGAACTTGCCGGTCGCAACGCGCGCGGCGCAACAGATCATGTGCCTGCCTATCTATCCCAAACTTTCCGACGATGATGCGACGCGTATTGTTCAGATTATTGCGGAGACCAGCAAGTGAAGTTGGCGATCATGCAACCCTATTTTTTTCCGTACATAGGGTATTATCAGCTGATCGCCGCAGTGGATAAATTTGTCTTATATGATGACGTCAACTTCATCAAGAACGGCTGGATCAACCGGAACCGCCTCATTCTTGCCGGGGAAGTCCGATATATTACCATTCCACTATCCGGGGCCAGTTCGTTCCTGAAAATTAACGAGATCGATGTTCAGGTCGGAGACGGGTGGCGACGCAAGCTTGCGGAAAATTTGAGACATTCATATTCGAAAGCACCGTACTTCACCGAAGTCAATGCTTTATTTCAGGAGGTTCTGTTTTCAAACGAAAACAGGATCGGTGAAATCGCAAAGGAGAGCTTGACCAGCGTCTGCAAATATCTGGGAATTGAAACTGAATTTGTGCATAGTTCGACGATGTACGGAAACTCATCGTTGGGTGGCAAGGAGCGCGTGCTCGATATCTGTGCCAGGGAGAATGCGCATGAGTATCATAATCTACCTGGCGGGCGCGAACTGTACCACGAAGAGGAATTCGTGCGGCGTGGCGTTGAATTACATTTTATTCAGCCGCATATGGAGCCGTATTCTCAGTTCTCCGAAAAATTTCAGCCAGGATTGTCGATCGTTGATGTCCTTATGTTTAACAGCCGCGAGGCTGCGAAAAAAATGATAGAGCCGTCCACGGCACGGTAAATGAAAAACAGGCAGGCGCGGCGAATTCAGACCAGTGGTGACGCTATCTCTGGTTGTCGCAAAATATCTTGCCGTCGTTTTTCTGTACTGGTATCTACGGGCAGATAAGGAACGAAACGGCATGCGCACCAGTCGCTGCTATCAGCTTTTATTCCGGTCAACGAACGTCTTTTTCCGGAAAAGAAAAGATATTTTTCTGTTGATGTGAGCGCGGCACACGCGTTCTCGTCTTTGCGTTATTGATGGATTATCCCTTGTCCTTAAAACGAAATATATTGGCTAACTATGTTAGTCAAATTTACGTGACGCTGATCGGAATCGTGATGGTTCCGTTCTACGTTCGACATATGGGAACCGAGGCCTATGGTCTGGTCGGATTTTTCACGATGATGCAGGCGTGGTTTCAACTTCTGGACATGGGATTGACGCCGACGATGGCGCGTGCTACAGCGCGTTTCAACGGTGGCACTAGCAGTGCATTGGAACTGCGTCGACTTTTACGCCTTCTCGAGTGTTTCTTTGTCGGCCTCGGGCTTGTTGGCGCTTGCGTAATCTTCTTTGCCTCGAAGACGATCGCCACTAACTGGCTCAAGGTGCAGGCAATCCCATTGGACGACGTGAAGCAAGCGGTCATTTTAATGGGCGTCACCATCTCATTGCGGTGGATGTCTGGTCTATATCGAGGCGCTATTAACGGGTTTGAGCGCATGGTATGGCTGGGTGGCTTTAATGTGGGACTGGCAACTGCGCGTTTTGTTCTTGTTGTCCCATTGTTCATATTTGTTGGCGCAACACCTCTCGTTTTCTTTACTTATCAACTTGTTGTCGCGGCTATAGAGTTAACGGCGTTGGTTTCGAAAACGTATCGGTTAATGCCCGTCCTCAATGCGAGCAGCATCGAGAAGTGGGACTGGGCTCCGTTGCGCTCGCTTCTGCAATTTTCGTTGAGCATTGCTTTTACAAGTTCGGTCTGGGTATTGGTGACACAAACGGATAAGCTGGTTCTGTCCAAGTTGCTGCCCTTGACTGAATATGCGTATTTCACGCTGGCTGTTCTCGTGGCAAGCGGCGTAACCATATTGAGCGGTCCGGTAAGCACAGCTTTGTTGCCACGTCTGACAAAAATCGCAGGCGCTGCCGACGATAAAGCGCTTTTTGAAATGTATAGCCAAGCTACGCAACTGGTCGGCGCGATCACAATCCCGACTTCGCTTGTTCTTGCATTATTTGCCGAACAGGTTCTTTGGGCCTGGACCGGGAACGCGCTTGTTGCGCATCACGCGGCACCTGTGCTAGCACTGTATGCGGCAGGCAATGGCATCCTAACACTGGGGGCGTTTCCTTACTATCTTCAATACGCCAAGGGCGATCTTAAACTGCATTTGCGCGGGAACGTTCTTTTCATCATAGTGCTGATTCCTGCGCTGATCTATACGACCTCGCACTTCGGCGTCATCGGCGCCGGAAGTGCCTGGTTCGGAGCGAATCTGGTTTATTTTCTGTTTTGGGTGCCGCTGGTACATCGTCGGTTCAATGCCAATTATCACCGGACTTGGTTAATACGAGACGTGGGCGGACCGCTGTTGGTCTCGATGGCGGCAGGGTTCTTGATGCGCAATATGATTTCGTGGCCAGAGAATCGGCTCATCGTTGCCGCCATTCTCGTCGTTACCGGATTTGTGCTGGTGATGTCAGCGTTTCTAGCATCAGGACGGCTGAGGGAACGCATTCCCTTGATGTTTTTCCGTCGATCAACAGAGACTTAAGGTAAAGCGAATGAAGGAAACCGCAATTCGAATGCAGCCGAAGGTTTCGGTATGTATCGTCAGTTATAATCATCAGGATTTCATTGGTGAGTGTTTGCAGAGTCTCGTCGACCAGAAGACTAACTTCGATTTCGAGATCATCGTCGGCGACGATGCATCGAAGGATGGCACTGCAGAGATTGTCATGGAATTTGAACAGAGATACCCAGACATTGTTCGCCTGATCAGGCATGAAAAAAATATCGGACCCTCGGCGAACTACTTGTCCGTTCACGCGGCGGCAAGAGGCGAGTATGTAGCGCATCTCGACGGTGACGACTGTGCTCTCCCCGGTAAACTGCAAGCTCAAGCGGATTGCTTGGACGAAAATCCAGATGTTGCCTTTACGGCCCACGCCGTGCAGATCATGAACTCGTCCAAAGTCTTGGGCCGGAAACCTCATTATCCGGTTAAGGCGACATTGAATGATCTTCTCATGCTGGGTACATATTTCGTACATAGCAGCGTGATGTACAGAAAAGCCACGGATTTTAAGCGTGTACCACGGCGAGAAATCGTCGACTTTTTCGTGCACATCGAGCGCGCAACTACAGGCAACATCTTTTTTGATGACCGGGTGCTGGGCTGTTATCGAATTCATCCGAATGGCATCTCGCAATCCCTGTCTCGCAGGGCCGCGCTCGAGCAATGTTATGAAGAGGCATTTGATCGCGCAGTCGAACTTGGCGCCAGTCCGGATCTCGTTCGCTCTGCACGTTTGAAGAGAAGAATGTCATTTGCCGTGGATTCCCTGACCATGGGCGATGCACGGCGTTATCGGGAGAAAATCGTGCTGACGCGACACGAGGAGAAATTTGCCTCGTGGAAGCATATCGTCTTGTCGCGAAGCCGTGTGTTCCCAGCGCTGGTGCGTTGTTATTTGTGGGCATCGGCCTTACGCGCCAAGCGGTCTTGAGGTAGCAGTCGAACCATGATTTCAAACGAACGCAATTACTCGTTGTCCAGGACGGTCGTACTGGCAATGGCAGTGTTTTCTGTTCTTTATAACATCGCCTTTATTGGACGAGAGACTTTTGCGCTAGGACGGCTTGCGGTCCTTTTTCTGTTCTGTTGGGCAATCATTGAGAAGAGAAACGTTTTCCGGTATATGCGCTCGAAAGCTTGGGTGCTTTTCATTCCTGTACCTGCGGTGGCTCTTCAGTTCCTTCTCGTGCCGGACTTCGGGCAGTTGAGTCGCTTCATGTATCTGGCTTATTTTTCGTTCCTTGGTGGTGCCCTGCTCGCGTTGCTGGGCAGAAATCCAAGGATTATTCTTTCCGCTGTGTTGATCGCGACAACCGTCCAGGCCGCATTTCTTTTCTTCTCGTTCTTTAGTCCTACCTATAGAACTTGGTTCGATGCTACTGTGCTGTCTGGATCGAATTACGACGCAAGTTATTTGTACCGTGCTCCGGGTTTTTCGAGTGAAGCCGGTGCCAGTTTGTCCGTGATTCAATCGTTTGGTGTATTCGCGGGGTGGCTGTTGTTGCGTGAAAACGAATGCTTCATATCCATACGTGGGAAGGCAACATATTTGGTACTGTTCGGCATGCTGATGTCTGCGCTGTCCTGTGTGATCGTAGGACGTACCGGACTGCTGTTGTCCTGTCTATTTTTGTTTTTGTTCTTGATTTCTTATGGCCTGCGCCTGCGCGTGCTAATTTTCCTGTCCTTATTCCTCGTCGTCGCGGCAGCTGTTCTTAACCAGTTTCTGTCAGGATTGCTTGATGCCGGTTTTTCGATAGATTTTTTCGAGCAATGGGCATTCGGCTTTTTTACAGGTAAGGACGAAACGGTTAGTACGTTGGCCGCGATGCCAATCCCGCCGCTAGGCCTCGACACATTCTTCGGGACGGGGCTTGTAAGTACCGTGGATGGAGCAAATCCGAGCGGCCACGATTCCGGCATGGTGCAAACCTACTATTCCATGGGCCTGTTTTTCGCGGTCACGCTCTATTGTATTTATTTATATGTCCTTTGGCATATCCTTGACTGGTTCCCGGTTCTCTACCGTTTGCTGTTTACCTTGGTCATATTTTCCCTGGACATTAAAGAACCATTTCTCTTCAAATATTCCGTAATGTTCATATTGATGGCGTTGTATTTCTCTATGCGCTGGATTCGGCCGGAAGAGCGGCCTGCATCAGTTCTGCCAGTAAAGACATGAAGATAGTTGTGCTAACGAGTTCTCTCTCTGCCGGTGGCGCCGAACGTGTTGCATCGACGTTGTGTAATTCTTGGGTCGAGCGAGGGGATCAGGTTACTCTGATTCCAACCTATTCCGGTGGAGGTGTGCCTTTTTATCCACTTTCGAACAACGTAGAATTGATTTACCTTGCTGCCCGCGTACAGGGGGGACTGGGCCGGCTTTCTCAATATAAACAGAGGTTTTTAATATTGCGTCGATTGATCGCAGAGCGAGCCCCGGACGTAGTCGTGTCGTTTTTGCCTAATGTCAATGTCGCTGCGATTCTCGCGACCGCTGGTTTGAAGATCCCAGTCATTATCTGTGAGCGATCGGATCCAAGCCAGCAGCCCTACACGCTCTTGTGGAAGCTGGCGTGTCGCCTGTGCTACCGCTTCGCCGACATGCTCACCGTTCAGACGGCTTCCGTTGCGAAGAGCTCCGCTGTAATTTTTCCAAAGCTGAAAAAAATTAGAGCCGTGGCCAACCCTTTGCCCGCCGAAGTTCTTCAGTATGTCCATGTGGCCGGCGGTCCGCGCAAGATTCTCCTCTCGCTCGGCAGACTATCGGAGGAAAAGCAGGTCGACAGGATCATCGACGCGTTTTCGAATGTTTGCGAACGTTGCCCGGATTGGGATCTGCATATCTATGGTGATGGTCCGTTGAGGAACGAGGTCGAAGGAGCAATATCTCGAAAGGGGCTCGGCAACAGAGTAGTTCTGCAAGGGCGAACGAACGAACCGTGGAAAGTCATGGCCGGAGCCGATGCGTTTGTCATGGCGTCGCGTTATGAAGGATTTCCGAATGCGCTATTGGAAGCAATGGGCCTCGGCCTCCCATGCATCGCATTTGACTGCCCAAGTGGCCCACGTGAAATGTCGAGCGATGGACAATATGCGGTTCTGGTCCCGTTGAACGATCAGACGGCCTTGAGCGTGGCGATGAATGAAGTGATGAGTGACAAGACGTTCCGAACCACACTGGGAGCAGGAGCCAAAGAAACGGTGCTCGAGCGCTTCAGTCTTAGGGCTGTGCTTGGGCGATGGGATGAATTGTTTAAAGAGGTAGGAGCAATTCGATGAAAATTCTTCACGTAATTGTCTGCCTGGACGTCGGCGGCGCAGAAATGATGCTGAAGCGTTTGATCGAATCCCAAAAAGAAAATCCTGCTTATGAACATATTGTCGTTTCTCTTACGGATATAGGGAGTATTGGAGCCGAGATACGGCGCCTGGGTACACAAGTCTACTCGATGGGAATGCGATCAGGACTCGATTCTTTTTCCGTTTTATTGCGCCTGAGAGGCCTCATTCGCAAATATTCCCCGGACGTCGTCCAGACATGGATGTATCACGCTGACCTGTTGGGAGGATTGGCAGCTCGCTTGGCAGGCAAAAAAAACGTTGTGTGGGGGATCCATTCAACGGACGTGCGCGCCGGTGGATCTCGGGCGACAATCCTGGTAATGAAAATTTGTGCAAAGGTTTCTCGATGGGTGCCGCACACGATTTTGTGTGTTGCCGAAGTGTCCCGAAAGGTACATATCGCTGCAGGCTATTTTGCCCCACGGATCGTAGTCCTACCGAATGGCATTGATATGTCTCGCCTAGTCTCGAACAAGTTCCGGCGCGGCGAAATCAGGCGCGCCTGTGGATTTGCCGATAGCGACTTGGTAATAGGGACACTAGGTCGTTTCAATCCTGTAAAGGACTATAGTAATTTTGTCAAAGCTGCGGGAATAATCGCCTCCAAGTATTTACATGTGCGATTTTTAATGGTCGGCGCCCAATTGGATCAGGATAATGTAATACTGCGTGACTGGATTGATAAAACCGGTTTTGGAGATCGTTTCGTCCTGCTGGGGCAACGTTCAGACGCGCCCGATTGCTTGGCCGCGATGGATGTTTTTTGTCTTAGTTCGAAGAGCGAGGCATTACCGACCGTTGTCATTGAAGCGATGGGAATGGGCATTCCGTGCGTCGCCACGAATGTTGGCGATACGGAATCGATTCTTGGAGATGTGGGAATAGTCGTGCCGAAGGAGGATCCTGTTGCTCTTTCGGTAGGACTGGAAAAATTGATACAAATTTCAGTCGAAGAACGCCGAGCGTTGACTTGCCAAGGAAAGGCAAGAGTGAGAGAGAACTTTACGATAGAACGCGCTCGAGAGCGTTACGAGAAACTGTATGCGGAGATCGTGGGTGGAAATAGATAAAAGGCTGACTTGAATGTGTGGACTTGCTGGTTTTTTGGGTGGAAAAGGATTTATTGCGGAAGCCGAGCCACAGGCGCTGTTAAAGCGTATGTCGGATTCGATTTTGACGCGCGGTCCGGATGATTTCGGATTCTGGTATGACGGTGAACACGGCGTAGGTTTTGCGCATCGACGTTTGTCGATTCTCGATCTTTCCCCGGCGGGACACCAGCCGATGACGTCCGCGAGTTCGCGCTACGTCATCGCATTCAATGGCGAGATCTACAATCATCTCGATATCCGCGCAGAATTGGAGCAGAGCGGTTATTGGCCGGCGTGGCGCGGGCACTCCGATACGGAAACACTTCTTGCCGGCTTCGATTTCTGGGGCATACAAGGTACGGTCGAGCGCACCATTGGTATGTTCGCTATTGCGGTCTGGGACCGTGAATCGAGAAAGCTGTTTCTGACCCGCGACCGGATCGGCGAGAAACCGTTGTATTATGGCTGGCAGGGGAGCGGCAGCAAGCGGACGTTCGTGTTCGGTTCGGAACTCAAAGCATTGCGCCAACATCCGGCATTTGAAAACCGGATTGACCGTCATGCCATCAGCCTTCAATTACACCACAGTTATATTCCGGCGCCGTATTCGATTTACGCCGGCATATCGAAACTGACGCCTGGCTGTTTGCTGAGTATTTCCCCGCAGGCGGAGGAGCCGACGATCGTTACTTACTGGTCCGCTGCGTCTGTAGCGGAAGCAGGCGTCGCTTCACCGGATCTAGGGAGGCCCGACGACGTCATCGATAGGCTCGAGAGCCTGCTCAAGGACGCGGTACGTCGGCAAATGCTAGCTGACGTGCCGCTCGGCGCGTTCCTTTCTGGTGGTATAGATTCGTCCACCGTCGTCGCACTGATGCAAAGCCAGTCCTCCCGTCCGGTCAAGACGTTTTCGATCGGCTTTTACGAGGAGGGCTATAATGAAGCGGTGCATGCGAAAGCGGTCGCGGCGCATCTGGGTACCGATCACACGGAATTCTATGTCTCCGCGCAGCAGGCCATGGATGTGATTCCGCGCTTGCCAATACTATACGATGAACCTTTTTCGGATTCGTCGCAAATTCCCACGTTCTTGGTGTCCCACCTGGCCAAGAAAGAAGTAACAGTCGCGCTCTCGGGCGATGCGGGTGACGAACTCTTTTGTGGTTACACACGCTATAAAACGGGGGCGGACGTCTGGAATAACGTCGGTAGCCTGCCTATGCCATTGCGGAAGCTCGCGGCTGGAACCCTGCGCTTGATTTCCGAAGAGAACTGGAATAAAGCCGCAACAACATTTGGCAGCTTGCTGCCCCGTTCGGTCAGGCAGGCGCATCTGGGCGAAAAGCTGCACAAGGGGGCGATGGTGCTGGCCAGTGAGTCGTTCGATACGCTCTATCGGGGACTGGTTTCGCACTGGCGCGATCCGGCGGCCGTCGTCATCGACGGTGAGATGCCGCCGACGCTGTTGAATGGCAGGCCGCCAAGGCTGGCGGGACTGGACAATGTGCAGCGCATGATGGCCTTGGATCTGTTGACCTATTTACCTGACGACATACTGGTGAAGGTCGATCGGGCGGCCATGGGCGTATCACTCGAAACGCGTGTGCCGTTCCTCGATCATCGTGTGGTTGAGTTCGCGTGGCACCTGCCGCAGTCGCTGAAGGTCCGCGATGGACAGACCAAATGGGCATTGCGTCAAGTTTTGTACCGGCACGTGCCCAAGTCGTTGATCGAACGTCCCAAAATGGGGTTCGGCGTACCGATCGACTCTTGGCTACGTGGACCGTTGCGTGAATGGGCCGAGTCCCTGCTCGACGAGGGACGACTGCGTCGCGAGGGGTTCTTTCGGCCTGAATCTATCAGGCGCAAATGGGAGGAACATCGGTCAGGCAAGCGCAATTGGCAATATTATCTTTGGGACGTGTTGATGTTCCAATCGTGGTTGGAGAAAAACCACTGAATGGAGATGGCGCACGGCAGACTAGGGTGCTTGGGCTTTAATGTTGCGTTATCCTAGTGTCTTCGCGAAAACCAACCATCCCATGCTTGTTAAATTATCATTGTTTGAGCATGGGCGGCCTGCGCCCATTGAGAAATAGATTCATAATATGAAGCAAAAGATTGTAATTTCGATCAACAGTTCTTGGAATATATTTAATTTTCGTGCAGGCCTTATTCGTGCTCTGATTGATCACGGTTATGAAGTCATTGCTATTGCGCCGTGCGACGAATATTCCCACCGTCTGAAGGAATTGGGATGTAAATATGTGCCGCTGTCGATGGACAGCAACGGTACCCACCCGGGTCGGGATCTGCTGTTGTTGGTTCGATATTTCAATCTGCTGCGCCGCTTGAAACCGGACGCATTTTTGGGATATACGGTCAAGCCGAATGTTTATGGTTCACTGGCAGCTCATGTGCTCGGCATCCCTGTGATCAATAATATCGCCGGATTAGGTTCGACCTTCATCAGCAACAGTTATCTCACACACATCGTTCGCAGACTTTATAAACAGGCACTGCGCAAATCGGTGTGTGTGTTCTTTCAAAACGCTGACGATCGCGCTCTGTTTGTCCAAGCGGGACTGGCGCGTGAGGAAACCGCCGCATTGCTGCCGGGGTCCGGTATCAATCTGAAGAATTACCCGGCACAAGGGCCCGCATCGTTGTCGAATAGGCCGTTCCGTTTTCTTCTGGTCGGGCGCATGCTTAAGGATAAGGGTGTCGAGGAGTTCGTAGCCGCCGCTCGGATCGTTCGTGAGCGGTTTCCTCAAATCTCGTTTCAACTGCTTGGCTTCGTCGATCCTGCTAACGCGAACTCCATTGGGATGGATCGCATCGAAGAGTGGGAGCAAGAAGGCATCGTCAATTATCTCGGAAAAACTGATGACGTGCGTCCCTTTCTCGCGCAGGCCGACTGTGTCGTTTTGCCTTCTTATCGGGAAGGCGTGCCACGCTCACTTTTGGAGGCTGCCGCAATGGCGCGTCCGATCATTGCTACCGACGTGGTTGGTTGTCGTGACGCGGTCGATGATGCGGTCAATGGCCTGTTGTGCGAGGTAAAGGAACCGAGTGATCTTGCTGAGAAAATGGTGCAGATGTTCGACATGACACCAGAACAACGTCTGGCAATGGGTGCGGCGGGTCGACGCAAAATGGAAATCGAGTTCGATGAAAAAATCGTGAGCCAAAAATATTTGCAAGTACTTCATTCCATTGCCAACGTTACAAGCTCTGGATCGCAGGTCGGCGGCTTGTCGCCAGAACAATTGGAGCCAGAAGCAAAGACCGGTCTGGAGTATTAGGTCCGCTCATCGTAAAAGCCAGCGAAAACAGTATCGGAGGACATGCGATGGCCTTGTGTCGGTGTATGAATCGTCTAATGAAACAGGCTGTTGTTTTTCTTTCTGCATATTAATTCTTTGGTCGCGAAAAAATGGGAAATGGTATTAGATACTTGGATGGCTTTCGAGGAATTTCCGCATTCTGGGTGATTGCCGCCCATTGTGCTATTTGGGGCGTTCCCGAGATAAGTTTGCCATTGCCGAAGATAGCAGTCGACATATTCATGATCATGTCCGGCTTTCTTATGGCATACACAACTATGCGAAGGGAAGATGCTGAACCGTTCGAGACTCCGGCAAACTGGTTGCGGTTTTATGTCCGACGTTTTTGGCGTCTTGCACCTGCTTATTATCTGGTTCTTTTTGCCGCGGTAATGCTCTCTGTTCCGTTTATTCAAGGATATACGGAGCTCCGCTCTGTGAATCAGTCGTTCTGGCATGGGAGCGCGCATGACCCGTCATCCATAAAATTTGATATTGTGAATATCATTTCCCATATCACTTTCGTTTTTGGTTTGATCCCTCAATATTCGTCATCCACGGGGTTGCCGGACTGGAGTCTCGGGCTCGAAATGCAGTTTTATGCACTGTTTCCGATTGTTTACCTGGCAATAAGAAGATTTGGTCACACCAAGGTTTGCATTCCACTTGCTTTGATTTCCGTCGTATTCATCGTGCTCTTCAAGAAAATGACAGGCCCTGATGGCAGTCATGGACTGTTTCCGGACCCTTCGTTCATTTTCCTAAGGCTTCATCTTTTCCTTGTCGGTATACTGTTGTGCGACGCGTTTTATAGCGAAAATATTGAATATAAGGAACGATGGAGGCGGTGCGCGCTTGCGATTGCGTTTGTTTCCGTGCAGGTTGTATTTTACCGGCTCCAGGTCTTGTTGCTGCTTGCTTGTGTATTCTTGATTATTGCGATAGAGGTCCAAGCTCCTGGGAGTAAAAAAATAATTGGAATATTGGGGAATAAATTTACTAAATTTCTGGCCGATATGTCGTATTCGGTGTACCTAGTGCATGGTTTTTTTCTTTCGATGGGAGGCGCATATTTATATCGTCAACCCTGGTTTAAGTCATTGGGCTACGGCACGAGATACTTCATTATTTTGAGCGTCGTGACTGTCGGTAGTTATGTTCTGGCGTATTTTATTGAAAAATTTGTCGAACGGCCGGGCATCAAGATTGGCAAACGTCTTTCTGAGCGCTCAGTAAAATCAGATGAATTGGCGCCGACGTGAGTGCTTTTGAGTCGATTCATTCGCCACACTTATTTGATTGCTAGACAGGCAGCGCCGGTACACGAAAACTTGATGCTTTTACTCGCCGCTGAGACGGGCCCAGCTTGGATTGCGCACTTACCCCAATCGTAGAATTCATTTCGAGTTCAAGCAATGTATGATTGCTGGGAGTTTGTTATGGCGTTTCGTGGGGCGTTGAATGATGCTTCCTGCGTCGTGCGTGCTCGTGCAGAAGAGCTTCCCGTTCTCTCAAGGCCGCACTGGCTTTCGCCTTCTTGCGGACATCGTTCACAGTGTGATGTCCTGTCGATATTTCGGGCAACCTGCAGTACAACCGCTTGAAGTCAAACGTACGGCCGCAACATGGCCAACCGTGGTTGTATTGATCACGTGTAGACTTAGTAGTATCAGATTATAGTGATAGAATTATCAGGATTTGCCAAACCTGTTTTTGCCACTTCAAACCTTACCGAAGAATTTGGCCCCACGAATGGACTGATGTGTTTGCCGCTCTGAAAAAAAACTCCTTCAAATACTCTTGGTGTAGTTGGTTTGTACTCGGTGCTGCCAATGCGTTCGGCGCCACCCCAACCATTCAGGGCCAGTCAGGCTATATCAATATGCCCAACGCTGCCGTCGAGGCGGACGGCACCTTGAGCACGGGCTATGGCTACGACCGCCCCTATGGCAGCTTCTGGGTAACCGCCACCGTCCTACCGTTCCTGCAGATCACCGGTCGTTATGTGTCGATCACCGGCGTCGAGGGTTTCGCGAACCAGCCAAACGGTTACGGCAGCGCTTATGGCCGGTACAAGGACAAGGTAATCGATGCCAAGTTGCGTCTGTGGAACGAGTCGACATGGCTGCCGGCCGTGGCCGTCGGTGCGACCGATATGCAGGGGACGGAGCTGTTCAAGGGCCATTACGTCGTCGCGTCGAAAGCGTTCGGCGCTGCCCGTAACATCGAGGTCAGCGTGGGCGTCGGCAAGCGGCGCCCAAGCGGCGTGTTCGCCGGAGCCCGCTGGGCGCCGACCTCCATGCCAGGATTCGCGGTTGTCGGCGAATACGATGCCAACGATTACACCAAGGATTTTCATGCGGCAGATACGGCCGCCGACCAGCGTCGCAAGGGGCCTTCGGTCGGCGTCGAATACCGCTGGGGCTGGCTCGGCGCCCAGGTGGCACGCCACCGCGATCACTTCAGCGCCAACGCGTACCTGAGCATTCCTTTTTCCGAGCGCGAATACATTCCCAAGCTGTTTGAACCGGCGCCGTTCGATCCGAAGAAGGCGCCACCGCGCGTCAGCGCCGACCAATGGCAGCAGGAAGCCAGCCACGGCGCCGAGTTGGTGCAGGCGCTCGTCAAACAGGATTTCAAGAACGTCCGTGTGATGTTCGAGGACCGGACGCTCAAGCTGTCGCTGACCAGCAGTCGAATTGCGAACATGGGCCGCGCCGTCGGACGCGCCGCGCGCACGGCACTCGCGTTCGCGCCGCAGGGCACGCGTGCCATCCAGGTCACGTACACGCGGCAGGAGCAGCCCGTCGCGACTTATGAGTTCATCGACCTTCAGCGCCTGACAGACTACCTCACCGGGCTTGTCAACCGGGACAGCTTCCTGCAGACCGTGGTTGTGCGTTACGCGCGTCCGGACGACAAGGTGGGCGAGGACCACAGCGGCCTGCTGGCCGCGGTGAAGGACGAGGGCGCGGAGCTGCAAATGCAGGTCGGCCGCGATGGCAACACGGTGCAAATCGCTTCGGAAGATCGCGAGTCGAACCGCTTCAAGGTCATTCCCAAGCTCTCGTTCTTCTTCAACGACCCGAGCGGCGCCCTGCGCTACGAATTGTGGGCTGCGGCCAATTACGACCGACGCCTGGCGCAAGGACTGTACCTGAACAGCGACCTGAAGCTGACCGCGCTCGAGAACGTCTCGGGAGTGACGCAGCCGTCCAACAGCCTGCTGCCGCACGTGCGCACGGATATCGCCGACTACAAGCGAGGCCACCGTTTCAAACTGAACCGTCTCATGCTCAACCAGTACATGATGCCAGCCGAGCGTGTCTATGCGCGCCTGTCCGGCGGTCTGTACGAAGAAATGTACCGCGGCGTTGGCGGCCAGATCCTGTACCTGCCGAAGGACAACCGCTGGGCCGCCGACGTCACCGTCGATGCTTTGCAGCAGCGCGGCGTTAAGGGCTGGTTCGACAAGCGCGACTATAAAACTGTCTCCGGGTTCGCGGCCCTGCATTACAAGCTGCCGTACGACGTCACCGCGACGGCGCGCGCCGGTCGCTTCCTCGCCAAGGACAATGGCGTGCGTCTGGAATTCAAGCGGCGCTTCCCGTCGGGCGTAGAGATCGGCGCCTGGTACACGAAGACGAGCGGCAAAGACATCACGAATCCGGGCACGCCGTCGAACCCCTACAACGACAAGGGTATCTTCCTGTCGGTGCCGCTGAATATCATGCTGCCATCCGACACGCAGGCCACCGCGGGCGTGGCCCTGTCGCCATGGACGCGCGACGTCGGCCAGATGGTGGCGAGCCCGGGCGACCTGTATGACCTCGTCGAGCAGCCGCGCCGCGACATGAACACGTTCGACGGCCTCGGCAACTTCGCCGAGCGGCGCGACGAGCAGAACCTGCCGGCCGTGAATCCGCCGGTCGACGCACTGCCGAATCCGTGGCCGCTGTTCCGCATGCGCGTGGAACAGTCCGTCAAGTCGACGCCGACCCTGCCGCAATGGGGCAACGGCGCCATCATCGGCGGCGGCGCGATCCTGGCCAGCGCACTGCTCGACAAGCCGGTCGATCGGTTCATGAAGAAGCACCAGGGCTCCAGCGTGGCGCGGGCCTGGAACAATATCGGCAAGGCGACGCCGGTCGTCCTGGCAGGCGCCGCGGCCGGGGCCGTCGCGTTTGGCGATGCGCGCATGCAGAACATTGGTATCATCTCGCTCGAATCGGTCGTCGGGGCCGCGGCCCTGTCGATCGGGGCGAAGCATATCGCCGGACGTGCCCGGCCGATCGACGAGAAGGGACAGTGGGGCAAGGCCGCGGACCGGTCGAACGCATCGTTCCCGTCCAATCACGCCAGCGTGGCGTTCGCGGCGGTGACGCCGTTCGCCCAGGAATACGATGCCCCGTGGCTGTACGGCCTGGCCGCCGCCGGCTCGCTGGGCCGCACGGCCGGACGCCAGCACTGGGTATCCGACGTCGTGGCCGGCAGCGTGCTCGGCATGGCCGTGGGCGGCTGGCTGTGGCAGGCGCAGCGCGACAATGTGCGTTCGAGCTTCGCCGTGACGCCGGGCACGAATTCCGTTAGCGTGACGTGGTTCGGGACTTATTGATAAAATGTAATCTTTGATCGCGCGGTGGCACCGGATATCCGGGCCGGCCAACCTGGCGCTCGACCGGCCCGTGCGGATCTGTCAACCGGGGAGTAACTATATGATTTTGACGACAGGCGGCGCCGGCTTCATCGGCAGTAATTTTGTGCTGGACTGGTGCGCCTTGACCGACGAGCCGGTCATCAACCTCGACAAGCTGACGTATGCCGGCAACCTCGAGAACCTGGCGAGCCTGCGCGACAACCCCAGGCACATCTTCGTGCAGGGCGACATCGGCGACGTGGACCTCGTGCGGCGCCTGCTGCAGGAACACCAGCCGCGCGCCGTCGTGAACTTCGCGGCCGAGAGCCACGTGGACCGCAGCATCCACGGCCCGGGCGAATTCATCCAGACGAACATCGTCGGCACGTTCCACCTGCTCGAAGCCGTGCGCGAATACTGGGGCGCGCTGCCGGACGACCGCAAGGCCGCGTTCCGCTTCCTGCACGTGTCGACCGACGAAGTCTACGGCTCGCTCGGCAAGGACGACCCCGCGTTCCGCGAGACGAACCGCTACGAACCGAACAGCCCGTATTCCGCCAGCAAGGCGGCCAGCGACCACCTCGTGCGCGCGTATCACCACACGTATGGCTTGCCGGTGCTGACCACCAATTGCTCTAACAACTATGGTCCTTACCACTTCCCGGAAAAGTTGATCCCGCTGTGCATCCACAATGCACTGGCCGGCAAGCCGCTGCCGATCTACGGCGACGGCCAGCAGATCCGCGACTGGCTATACGTGAAGGACCACTGCTCGGCCATCCGCCGCGTGCTCGACGGGGGCCAGCTGGGCGAGGTCTACAACGTCGGCGGCTGGAACGAGAAGGCCAACCTCGACGTCGTGAAGACGCTGTGCGCGATCCTCGACGAACTGAGCCCGCGCGCGGACGGCCAGTCGTACGCGACCCAGATCACGTTCGTCACGGACCGCCCCGGCCATGACCGCCGCTACGCGATCGATGCCACCAGACTCGAGCGCGAGCTGGGCTGGAAGCCGGCCGAGACGTTCGAGACGGGCATCCGCAAGACGGTGCAGTGGTACCTCGACAACCAGGAATGGGTGCAGCACGTGACGAGCGGCAGCTACCGTGCCTGGGTCGGCCAACAATACGGTGCTGCATGAAGATTCTCCTGACCGGCAAGAACGGCCAGCTCGGCTTCGAACTGCAGCGCGCGCTGGCGCCGCTCGGCGAAGTCATCGCCGTCGGCACGCAGGATTGCAACCTGGCCGACGCCGACGCGCTGCGCGCGCTGGTGCGCCGCGTCGCGCCGGACGTGATCGTCAATCCGGCGGCGTACACGGCCGTCGACAAGGCCGAGTCCGACGAAGCGACGGCCCGTGCCGTCAACGCCGTCGCCCCGGCCATCCTGGGCGAGGAAGGCGCGAAGCTGGGCGCGCTCGTGCTGCATTATTCGACGGACTACGTGTTCGACGGCACGAAGCAGGGCGCCTACACGGAAAACGACGTGCCGGCGCCGCAGAGCGTCTACGGCCGCACGAAGCTGGAAGGCGAGCAGGGCCTGGCGGCCGCCAATCCGCGCCACCTGATCCTGCGCACGAGCTGGGTCGTGGGCGCGCACGGCGGCAATTTTGCCAAGACGATGCTGCGCCTGGCGGGCGAGCGCGAGAAGCTCACCGTCGTCGCCGACCAGTTCGGCGCCCCGACGCCGGCCGCACTGCTGGCCGACCTCAGCGCCCACCTCGTGCGCGAGCATGCGCGCGCGCGCGACACCGGCTTCCCCTACGGCACGTATCACGTCGCGGCGGGTGGCGAGACGAGCTGGCACGGCTATGCGCAATTCGTGATCGGCGAGGCGCTGGCGGCCGGTAAACATCTCAAGGCAAGTGTGGATGCCGTCGCGCGGCTGGCCACCGAGCAGTATCCGACGCCGGCCAGACGTCCCCTCAATTCGCGGCTCGATACGACCCGCTTCCGCACGACGTTCGACCTGCGCCTGCCGCCGTGGCAGGAAGGCGTGCGCCACGTGCTCCGGCAAATCCTGTGAGAGGCAGCCATGTCCCAAATCCAGCGTAAAGGCATCATCCTGGCCGGCGGTTCCGGCACGCGGCTGTATCCGGTGACCCAGGCCGTCAGCAAGCAGCTGATGCCCGTCTACGACAAGCCGATGATCTACTACCCGCTCAGCACGCTGATGCTGAGCGGCATCCGCGACGTGCTCGTGATCAGCACGCCGCAGGACACCCCCCGTTTTGCCGAACTTCTCGGCGACGGCAGCCGCTGGGGCATGAACATCCAGTACGCCGTCCAGCCGTCGCCGGACGGCCTGGCCCAGGCCTTCATCATCGGCAAGGATTTCGTGGGCAATGATCCGAGCGCGCTCGTCCTCGGCGACAACATCTTCTACGGCCATGACCTGGTCCGGCAGTTGTACAGCGCCAACGAACGCATCGACAGCGCCACCGTGTTCGCCTATCACGTGCAGGATCCCGAGCGCTACGGCGTCGTCGAGTTCGACGCGCAGCAGCGCGCCCTGAGCATCGAGGAAAAGCCGAAGCAGCCAAAGTCGTCGTATGCCGTGACCGGCCTCTACTTCTACGACAACGACGTGTGCAATGTCGCTGCCGACATCAAGCCGTCCGCGCGCGGCGAACTGGAGATCACGGACGTGAACCGTTGGTACTTGGAACGCGACAAGCTGAATGTCGAGATCATGGGACGCGGCTTCGCCTGGCTCGACACCGGCACGCACGACAGCCTGCTGGAGGCGGCCAGCTTCATCGCGACCTTGCAGAAACGGCAGGGCCTGCAGGTGGCGTGCCCGGAAGAGATCGCCTATCGCCAGGGCTGGATCGACGCTGCCGCCCTGCAGCAGCTTGCGGCGCCACTGGCCAAGAATGGCTACGGCAATTACCTCTTGAACCTGTTGAAATAATCGAGCCCATGCCCTTTACCGTTACCCCGACCGCTATTCCCGATGTGCTGGTGCTACAGCCGAAAGTGTTCGGCGATGCGCGCGGCTTTTTTTTCGAAAGCTTCAATGCGCGCGATTTCGCGCAGGCTACTGGTGTCGACGCCCAGTTCGTGCAGGATAACCATAGCAAGTCGGCCAAGGGTGTTCTGCGCGGACTGCATTATCAGATCCAGCATCCGCAGGGCAAGCTGGTGCGGGTTGTACAGGGCAGCGTGTTCGATGCCGTGGTCGATCTGCGCCGCGCCTCCCCGACATTCGGAAAATGGACGGGTACTGTGTTGAGCGCCGAAAATCACCGGCAGCTATGGGTACCGCCAGGTTTTGCCCATGGCTTCGTGGTATTGAGCCACTCTGCCGAGTTCCTGTATAAGACGACGGATTACTGGTATCCCGAGCATGAACGCAGCCTGGCATGGAACGATCCGTCCATCGGCATCGATTGGCCGATCGATTTTGCGCCGCAACTGGCGGCCAAGGACCAAGCTGCGAAGTTGCTGGCCGAGGTAGACGTGTTTGAGTAAGCGATCGGGGCGAGTGTGAAATGGGCCCGCGCCGTCAAATCGTCAGGTCCATGGAAAGAATAGCCGACGAGTCCTTTTCGAGGGATGGCCGGAAGCCGAGGTCGACGTAGAGTCTGTATGCCGCTGTGTTGTGCTTTCCTACTTCCAGCGAGCATGCCGTAAAGCCGCGTTGGCGCATGATACCAAGCACGGATTGCAGCAGGGCCCTCGCAATACCTTTGCCGCGCATCGCCGGACGGACGACGACCATCGTGATGAACGCTTTCTTCGATTCGTAATCGTTACAGTAATACGCAACGAATCCGTTACAGCCGTTTTCGTAGTGCGCCAGGATTTCCGCCCGCTCACCGAGTTTCCGGATATAGTCGTCGATTTCCGCATTGTGGACGAGGTCGCTGGATGCGTGCTCCGCACGCAGCAGATCCTCTAAGTCTTTGGATAACATGTCGTTCTCGCCTGCTATTGGATGCTTCGAATGGTCCGCTAGCGGATAACGTGTAGGTGAATGGAATATGTTCGGAAAAAAAACGGCCGCGGATGCGGCCGTTTTCTTTTCGACTGTTTGCAACGGAACGCGCAGGCGTCCCGTTTGCGATCAGTGGTGCGTCGTGGTCGAGTGGTTCGTGGTCGAACCGTTGTCCGACGAAGCGACGGCCACGGCGGCGACAGCGGCGCCGATCGCGGCCACGGTGCCAACCGACAGACCAGCGATCGCGGTCGTGCCCATGAAGCCCGTACCCGTTGCGGCGGTGCCCGCGGTACCGGCAGCGGTGCCGGTGCCTGCGGCGGAGCCCGAGGCGGTGCCAGTCTGGCCGGCAGCGGCAGTGTTACCCGCGTTGGCGGTAGCGGCTTCTTGAGCCAGGACCTGGGCCGACAGCAGGCTCAGAATGGCGGTCGTGACGAGAAATTTCTTCATTTCGTATCCTTTGTTCGATTAACGGGGCACCTGCGCATGGCAATGTTGCTTGACTCATTATATAGCAAGCCAACATTGCTTTGATTCATCAAATGCCGGTTTTAAGGCTAGCTCAGCCGAAAATGTCATCTTTTTTCGACATAAGCAATTTGCAATTTTGACAGATAGTGGAACACATTCCTATCACTTTTACCGAGTGTGTTGTGTGTTCACATTGGTATGCCCGTAGAAAAATGCACATCGTAAACACGATATGCAGGCTGTTTGCCGTCCTTCTTTTTCTCTAGGTCTGCGGCAACATCTGGAATAATGCCAGCCTGAACCAAGGTAACGGAGTGCAGGATGGCGGAAGACAGCGACGCGGAACGGACCGAACCAGCATCAGAGAAACGACTGAGGCAGGCGCGCGAAGACGGCGACATTCCCCGCTCGCGCGAAGTTGCCACTTTTACCGTTTTGATGACGGCCGGCGCCGGCATGTGGATGCTGGGCGGCGGGCTCGTCAACACGCTGTCGTCCGTGCTGGAGCGCGGGCTGTCGCTCGACCGCGAGCAGATCTACAACCCGAATGTGCTGGTCGAACGCGTTCTCGCCGACGTGGTCCGCGTGCTGCTGGCCTGCCTGCCGCTGGCGGGCGCCGTCATGCTCATGATGCTGGCGGCGCCCCTGCTGATCGGCGGCTGGAATTTCAGCGCCAAGGCGTTCACGCCCAATTTCGGCAAGCTCAATCCGATGCGCGGCTTGGGCAATATGGTGTCGACCAATGCGCTCGTCGAGCTGCTGAAGGCCGTCGCCAAGACGCTGCTCGTCGGCGCGGTCGCGTGGTTCGTCGTGATGAGCCAGAAGGATGCCGTGATCGGCCTCGTCGTCGAACCGTTCGGTACGGCCGCGCCGCACCTGGGCAGCATCCTCGCCAAGGCATTCCTGACCATGGTCGGCGCGCTGGGCGCCATCGCCATCCTCGACGGTCCGTACCAGATGTGGCATTACGCCGACAAGCTCAAGATGACCCGCCAGGAAGTCATCCAGGAATCGAAGGAATCGGACGGCAACCCGCAGATCAAGGGCAAGATCCGCCAGATGCAGCGCGAGATGGCGCAGAAGCGCATGATGTCCAACGTCCCGACCGCCGACGTGGTCGTGACCAACCCGACCCACTTCGCCGTCGCGCTCAAGTACGCGGACGGGCAGCGGGGCGCGCCGCGCGTCGTGGCCAAGGGTACCGACGAGGTCGCGGCGAAGATCCGCGAGATCGCGAAGGAAAACAAGGTCGCGCTGCTGGAGGCGCCGGCCCTGGCGCGTGCGCTGTACAAGCACACGGAAATCGACGACGAGATCCCGGAAGCCCTGTACTCGGCCGTGGCCGAAGTGCTGGCCTATGTCTTCCAGCTGCGCGCCTACAGCAAGGGCACGCTCGACCAGTATCCGGACCGTCCGAAGAAACTGCCGGTTCCGCCGGAAATGGACCCGTTCAACCCCGCGTCGCAGAAGCCGGGTACCGATGCCGGACCCGGTACGCCGCACTGATTACGCCAGCACATCGCGTGCGTCACGCGTGGGTGGAGGGCCTCCCACCCACGAATTGCGACGTTATTCCCCGTCTCCTTCCCGCATAGTTTCCGTGGGGCATCAGCAATAATGGCGTATCCCTGAATGATGGAGTACGCATGAACGGTTTCAGAGTGCCAGCCTGGCTGCAAAAGATCGGTGCCCGCGGCAACGCGCTGGCGGCGCCGATCCTGATCATCCTGCTGCTGGCAATGATGATCCTGCCGTTGCCGGCATTCGCGCTCGACCTGTTCTTCAGCTTCAACATCGCGATGTCCGTGATCGTGCTGCTGACCGCGTTGTATACGGTCAAGCCGCTCGATTTCATGGCATTCCCGGCCGTGCTGCTCGTGACGACCATGCTGCGCCTGTCGCTGAACGTGGCGTCCACGCGCGTCGTGCTGACCGAGGGCCACACGGGCGGCGCCGCGGCCGGCAAGGTGATCGAGGCATTCGGCCACTTCCTGATCGGCGGCAACTACACGGTCGGTCTCGTCGTCTTCATCATTCTCACCATCATCAACTTCACGGTCGTGACCAAGGGTGCGGGCCGTATCGCCGAGGTGGGTGCACGCTTTGCCCTTGACGCGATGCCCGGCAAGCAGATGGCGATCGACGCCGACCTGAATGCCGGCCTGATCGGCGAAGAGGACGCCAAGCGCCGCCGCTCCGAAGTGTCGATGGAAGCCGAGTTCTACGGCGCCATGGACGGTGCGTCGAAATACGTGCGCGGCGACGCCGTGGCCGGCATCCTGGTCACCGTGATCAACGTCGTCGGCGGCCTGATCGTCGGCATGGTCCAGCACGACATGGCCTTTGGCGACGCCGTCAAGAACTACACGCTGCTGGCGATCGGTGACGGCCTCGTCGCGCAGATCCCGTCGCTGATCATCTCGATCGCGGCCGGTATGGTCGTGTCGCGCGTGGCCAGCGACAAGGACGTGGGTTCGCAAGTCGTCGGCCAGCTGTTCGCGAAACCGGAAGTGCTGTACATCACGGGCGGCATCATCGGCGGCATGGGCCTGATCCCGGGCATGCCGAACCTCGTGTTCCTGCTGCTGGGCAGCACGCTGTTCGGTGGCGCCTATCTGCTGGAAAAGCGCCGCAAGAACATGCCGCCGGAAGAATTGCAGCGCGCGGGCGGCGGTGCGGGCCCGGCAGGGTCGCCCGGCGGTGGCGCCGCCGCGGCGGCCACCACGCCCGCGGAGCAGGAAGAGGCGACCTGGCAGGACGTCATGCCGGTCGACACGCTCGGCCTGGAAGTGGGCTACCGCCTGATCCCGCTCGTCGACAAGACGCAGAACGGCGAACTGCTGAAGCGCATCAAGGGCATCCGCAAGAAGTTCGCGCAGGAAGTCGGCTTCCTGGCGCCGCCGGTGCACATCCGCGACAACCTGGAGCTGAAACCGTCGGCCTACCGCATCACGCTGAAGGGCGTCGAAGTGGGCAGCGGCGAGGCGATGAACGGCCAGTACCTGGCGATCAACCCGGGCATGGCGAGCGGTACCCTGCCGGGCCTCGTGACGACGGACCCCGCATTCGGCCTGCCGGCCATCTGGATCGACGCCGCGCTGAAGGACGACGCGCAGAGCATGGGCTATACCGTCGTCGACGCCGGCACGGTCGTCGCGACGCACCTGAACCACCTGATCACGACGCACGCGTCGGAACTGCTGGGCCGCATGGAAGTGCAGGCGCTGCTCGACCACCTGGCCAAGGATGCGCCGAAACTGGTCGAAGACCTGGTGCCGAAGGTCGTGTCGCTGTCGACGTTGCAGAAAGTGCTGCAGAACCTGTTGCAGGAAGGCGTGCACATCCGCGACATGCGCACGATCATCGAGACGCTGTCCGAGCATGCGGGCAGCACGAACGATCCGAACGACTTGACCGCGCTGGTGCGTGTGTCGCTGGGCCGCGCCATCGTGCAGCAATTGTTCCCGGGCACGAACGAACTGTCCGTGATGACCCTGGACAACCGCCTCGAACGCCTGCTCGTGCAGGCCCTGAACGCCGGCGGCGACGGCACGGGCATCGAGCCTGGCCTGGCCGACACGATCGTCCAGCAGGCTGCCAATGCTGCGCAGCAACAAGAAGCGATGGGACTGACCCCGGTTCTCCTCGTGCCGGGGCCGCTGCGCACGCTGTTGTCGCGGTTCCTGCGTCGGGCGTTGCCGCAGCTCAAGGTCTTGTCACACTCGGAAATTCCCGAATCCAAGACAATTCGTGTCACGAGCCTCGTTGGCGCCAATTGATTGGGATAAAGAAATTTGTTGGGAATCTTTCGAGGCCGCAGCGCAACAATCACATCTTCAATCGTGCTGAAAGTCGATTGGTAGAGTTGATTTATGCTAACATCCTTGCGCTCTAACGCTTAGCACGCTCAAGAAATCAGTCTGAGTAGACCGGTTCTCCCAGCCGAATCGGTCATGTACCCCTCAATCGTCATTTGCCCAACGCGCTGCAAAGACAGTCTGCGAATGTACAGGAAGTAAAAGATGCCGGAATACCAGTTTGTATTGCTTGGGTTGACCGCATGGGTGGCGAGTTTCGTCATCAGCCAACTCATCGTCCGTTCTCAAAAGTGGCATGGACGCCTGACGCACGACCACGACCTGGGCGGCGTGCAAAAGGTTCATACCACTGCCGTGCCGCGTATCGGCGGCCTGGCCGTGATAGGCGGCATCCTGCTCGGCCTCGTGCTCTTCCAGCAGATCTTTCCAGGCCCGGTGAGCGCCGGCCGCGCATCGCGCATTTATCTGCTGCTCGGCGCCAGCCTGCCGGCCTTCCTGGCAGGCCTGATCGAGGACTTCACCAAGCGCGTGTCGGTCCGCGTGCGTCTTGTCGCCACCGCGCTGAGCGCATTGGTGGCTAGCCTCGCACTGGGGGCCACTGTCGGCGAACTGGACATCTGGGGCCTGGATGCGCTGCTGACGATCGCGCCGCTGGCGATCGTTGCCACTGCAGTGTTCGTGGCAGGCGGTTCCAACGCCATCAACATCATCGACGGCTTCAACGGCCTGTCGGGCAGTACGATCATCATCATGGCGATCGGCCTGGCCGCCGTCGGACTGCAGGTCGGCGACAGCTTCGTCGCCGTACTCGGTGCGCTGTGCGCGGGCGCCACGCTGGGCTTCCTGATGTTGAACTATCCATCCGGGAAAATGTTCCTCGGCGATGGCGGGGCGTATTTCCTCGGTTTCTGGGTGTCGGAAATGGCGGTCCTGCTGCTGGTGCGTCATCCGGAACTGAGCGCCTGGCAAATTCTCGCTATCTGCGGTTATCCGATCATCGAAGTGCTGTTCAGCATCTATCGCCGCAAGTTCGTCCGCAAGGTCAGCCCGGGCGCGCCGGATGCATTGCACCTGCACGGGCTCGTGTTCCGCCGTCTCGTTTTCAAATATGTGCGCCGTGACGCCGCTCGTCCCTGGAAGCGCAACGCGATGGTGCCGTGCTTTATGGCGCCGGCGGTGGCGGCTTGTGTGGCAGTCAGCGTCTGGTTCGGCCAGTCGACCCCGGCGGCCGTGGCGATCGTGGTTGCCCAGGTCGTGTTGTATGTCGCGGTATATGGCCGTCTCGTGCGTGGACGCTGGACGGTGCGGCGCGGTGACAGGGCGGAGCAGGCCCTCGACGTTGGCATTGAAGTGCGCTGAGAATTTGGTGCTGCCAAATTACAAGAACCGCGGTTTCGCATCGAGACCGCGGTTTTTTTATGTCCTGACCAGTGTCAGCGAGCCCGTGTCCGGATCCACCAGTCGTTGAACCACATCGCAAACTGGAAGAGCAGACCCGTGGCAAAGAGGAAGTCGGCGGTTCGCCCGACCTTCAGGGCCGCGGCGAGCACCCCTGCAATGAGAAATACGGTACGCAAGATGGGAATACAGCGGTCCAGCATCTCGCATACATGAACGAGGGCGGCTTCAGCACCGGGGGTGCCGGGTTGGCGCTTCGGTATTCTCAGTTTCATCTGTTGGCCTTTCGATGTAAGCCAAGTACACGGTGTTTACGCAGTCTAGCACGACCATAAAATTCGTTGTTACATTTGAACACAATTTGCGATCAAGACACTGATTCGTTCTGTTCTATTACGCTTGTCATGCCAAAGTTGCCACAAATATTAAAAGTTGAACAATTGACTGTTTGAGAATTGTCTCATAGATGACAGAATGTGCCCGTACCGATGATCTTGTTGTTGTGTTCCAATTCTCTCACCATTGTATTTACGTGGCAATTAACTTTTCTGGCGATCAGTGCAGGTGTGTCCGCCGCGCCGCATGAATGAAATAAGCGCCTTTCCCCGTCTTTTTCCCGCGATGGTTTCCTACCGGCATCGTCAATAATCCTCACTGTGAATGGGCGATTGTGCCCGCATGACCGGATAGCGAACCAAGCCAGCAAGAGCGGAGAACAACGATGAACGTGAAGAAATTTACAGCGGCGACTTCCCGAGAAGCCCTGCGCAAAGTGCGCGAGGCCCTGGGACCGGACGCGGTCATCCTGTCGAACCGCCCGGTCGATGGCGTGGTCGAAATCCTGGCACTGGACAACGACGACGTCGCGTCGCTGGCTTCCCCGGCACCGGAATCGGAAATGGCCGCGCCGCGCCCGAACCTGCGCATCCAGGAACCGACGTTCGACGACTTCGAGCCGGCTCCCGCGCCGGCCCCGGCACCGCGTCCGGCAGCCCGCCCGGCACCGCGCGCTTTCCAGGAAGCCCCGGCCGCGCGCCAGCCGATGCATTCGCTGTACGACATGGACGAGCCCGCCGCACCGGCCGTCGCACCGACCTACGCCAACCGCCGCGCCCCGCAAGCGGCGGACGTTCCGGCCTTCGACATGGCCGCGATGACCGCGATGATGTCGGCCGCGATCGCCCAGGCGAAAGAATCCGCCGCCGCCGAAATGCACGGCATGATGAACGAGATCCGCGCCATGCGCGGCATGATGGAATCGCAACTGGCCGAGCTGTCGTGGGGCACCACCCAGCAGCGCGAGCCGCAGAAGGCCGTCGTGCTGCGCGAGATGCTGGCCGCCGGCTTTTCGGCGAGCCTGTCGCGCTACCTGGTCGACAAGCTGCCGGCCGGCAAGGATGCCGCCGAGTCGATGCGTTGGATCAAGACGGTCCTGGCGCGCAACATCACGACGATGGCCGACGAGGATGCGATCCTCGACCGCGGCGGCGTGTTCGCGCTGGTCGGCCCGACCGGCGTCGGCAAGACGACGACGACCGCCAAGCTGGCGGCCCGCTGCGTGATGCGCCATGGTCCGGAAAAGCTGGCGCTGATCACGACGGACGCCTACCGTATCGGCGGCCACGAGCAACTGCGCATCTACGGCAAGATCCTGGGCGTGATGGTGCACTCGGTGAAGGACGAGGCCGACCTCCGCATCGCCCTGAAGGAACTGCGCAACAAGCACACCGTGCTGATCGACACGATCGGCATGTCGCAGCGCGACCAGATGGTGACGGAGCAGGTCGCCATGCTGACGGAGTCGGGCGCCGACGTGAAGCGCCTGCTGTGCCTGAACGCGACGTCGACCAACGAGACGCTGAACGAAGTCGTGCGTGCCTACCAGGGCACGGGCCTCGCGGGCGCCATCATGACCAAGATGGACGAAGCCGCGTCGATCGGCAACGTGCTGGACGTGCTCGTGCGCCAGAAGCTGAACCTGCACTACATCTCCAACGGCCAGCGCGTGCCGGAAGACCTGCACCTGGCCGACCGTGCGATGCTGGTCGACCGCGCCTTCCGCACCAGGCGCGATGCCGCCGCGCAGATCGCCGACGCCGACCTGCCGCTGATGATGGCCGGCCTGGGCAACCTGAATAACGACCGTTCGCTGCGCGAGGTGTACGTTGGCTAGTTTCGACTTCGACCAGGCGGAGGGCCTGCGCCGGATGCTGGCCGGCCCCAAGCCGCGCATCGTGACCTTCCTCTCCGCGACGCCCCAGGACGACAAGGGCGCCATGCTCGTCAACCTGGGCGCCTCGCTGGCCCAGTCCGGCAATGACGTGATGATCGTCGACGCCTGCACGCGCGACTACGGCGTGGCCCAGCGTCTCGGCGTCGACCGCGGCCCGAGCCTGCTGCAGGTCGCGCGCCAGGAATGCGCGCTGAACCAGGTCATCCACCCGGTGCCGCAGGGCTTTTCGGTCGCCACGCTGGCGCGTATGGCACCCGCCAGCGCGGACGAGGCGCGGCGCCTGGCCAAGACGTTCGACGTGCTCGTCAAGCAGGCCGGCAGCATCATCATGGTCGACGGCGAATTTTCGGAATTTTCGGATGGCGGCACGTTCCCCGTGCCGATCATGGCCTCGTCCGAGATCGTCGTGCAGGTGTCGACGAGCGCCGCGTCGATCACGAACGCGTATGCGCTGATCAAGCGTTTGTCGCAGCATCTCGGCCGCCGCCCGTTCGGTATCCTTGTCACGGGCGCTACCGAAGCCGAGGCGAAGGTGGTATACGATAATATGTCATCTGCGGCAACTCGTTACTTGGCGGTAACCCTGACCTCGATGGGCTCCGTACCGGCGGACGAGTACCTGCACCGCGCCGCGCGCCTCGGGCGCGCCGTGGTCGACGCATTCCCGCTGGCCGGCGCTTCGGTGGCGTTCCGCCGCCTGGCCGGGCGCTTTGCGCGCACCGGCATGCAGCAGGGACGGGCCGCCTGAAGCGGTGAAGAATAATTAATTACTGGAACCATGTACACGGTCAAAGGGAAAGCGGACAAAAACTCTCTGCTGACGGAGCACATGCCGTTGGTGAAGCGTCTCGCCCACCAGATGAAGGCCAAGCTCCCGCCGTCCGTCGAAGTCGATGACCTGGTACAGGCCGGCATGATGGGCCTGCTCGATGCGATCAACCGCTACGAGGAGAACCACGGCGCGCAGTTCGAGACCTATGCGGTGCTGCGCATCCGCGGCGCGATGCTGGACGAGCTGCGCAGCAGCGACTGGATGCCGCGCTCCACGCGCGCCAACATGCGCAAGGTCGAGTCGGCCATGGCCACGCTGCAACAACAACTGGGCCGTCCGCCCAGCGAATCGGAGGTCGCGAAGTCGCTCAAGTTGTCGCTGCCCGATTACCAGGATCTGCTGGGCGATTCCGGCGGCCACCAGCTCGTGTACTACGAAGACTTCCATGACGAGGACGGCAGCGAAGGCTTCCTCGACCGCTATGCCGTGGACGACGACGATCCACTGAAGAGCCTGCTCGACACGGACTTCCGCCAGACCGTCATCGACGCCATCGACGCGTTGCCGCCGCGCGAGAAGATGCTGATGGGCCTGTACTACGAAGAAGAACTCAACCTCAAGGAAATCGGCGCCGTGATGGGCGTGTCGGAATCGCGCGTTTCGCAGTTGCACACCCAGGCCGTGGCGCGCCTGCGCACGTATCTGCGGGAGCGCTCGTGGACCTGACCAGCCTGCTCGGTCTCCTGCTGGCATTGGCCGGCATCTTCGTCGGGCACACGCTCGACGGCGGCAAGTTTTCCTCGCTGTTCCAGCCCGCCGCCTTCGCCATCGTCGTCGTCGGCACGTTCGGCGCCGTGCTGCTGCAGACGAAGTCGCAAGCCTTCGTGCGCGGCGTGCGCATGTTGCGCTGGGTGTTCGTCACCCCGCCGGACCGCCGCCATGCGCTGGCCCGCGAAATCCATTTGTGGAGCCTGTCCGCGCGGCGCGACGGCCTGCTGTCGCTCGAGCAGTACATGGCCAAGGCCGATCCGTTCATCCAGAAAGGCCTGCGCCTCGTCGTCGACGGCATCCAGCCCGACAAGCTGCGCAGCCTGATGCACACGGAAATCAACAACTACGAATTCCGCGAACGCCAGGCCGCGCGCATCTGGGAATCGGCGGCCGGCTATGCACCCACCGTCGGCATCCTCGGCGCCGTGCTGGGCTTGATCCACGTGATGGAAAACCTGTCCGACCCGTCCAGGCTGGGCGCCGGCATCGCCGTCGCGTTCGTGTCGACCGTGTACGGCGTGGGTCTCGCGAACCTGTTCTTTTACCCGGTCGGCAACAAGATCAAGGGCATCGTCAGCGAGCGCGTGGCCCAGTACGAAATCCTGGCCGACGTCTTCCACGACATCGCCACCGGCGACTACACGCGCGTGCTCGACGAGCGCGTGGCGTGCCTGCTGTCCGAACACTGATCCGGCACCATGGCGCGCCGCAAGAAGTACGAGCAGGACAACGAGAACCACGAACGCTGGCTGATTTCCTACGCCGACTTCATCACCTTGCTGTTCGCGTTCTTCGTCGTCATGTACGCGGTGTCCGTGGTCAATATCGGCAAGTACACGGTGTTGTCGGAAGCGCTGGGCGACGCGTTCGGCGGCCGCGGCGCGGCGAACAAGTCGAACACGATGGTCGAGGTCGAGGCACTGCCGCTGTCGGCGATCCTCGCCCACAAGCGCGCGGAAGCGGCCAAGCGCGACCGCGAGCGCCTCGAACTGCTGGCGCAAAAACTCGACAGCATCCTCAAACCCCTCGTCAACACCGGCAAGATGCGCGTCACGCAGACGGCGCGCGGCGTCACGCTCGAGATCAATGCGAGTGCCCTGTTCGACGAGGGCGATGCCACCCTGACGCCCACCGCGCAGGAGACGCTGCGCACCGTCGCCGACCTGCTGAAGGCCGATCCGCACGGCATCGAAGTGGAAGGTTTTACGGACAACACGCCGATCGGCAGCCCGGCGTTCGCGTCGAACTGGGAATTGTCGGCCGTGCGCGCCACGACCGTCGTGCGCCTGTTCGCGGCGAACGGCGTCGCCGAGGAGCGCCTGGCCGCCGTCGGACGCGGTGCGAACCGGCCGATCGCCTCGAACGACGACCCCGCCGGGCGCGCGCGCAACCGGCGGGTGGCCGTCACGATCCTGTCCGGCGCCAATTCCTGACGGGGGCGCGTTACAATCGTTCCAACGCGACAGCAATGTCGATCGAAGGAGGAGGGCGGATGAACCTGCACGCAAGCCTGAGCGTCGACGCGCGGCACGACAAGGTATGGATCACCTTCAAGGCGGAAAACCGCGGCGAGCGCCGGGTCTGGCTGCCGCGCGCGCTGACCGATGATCCCCGGCCCGGCGGGCGCGTGTTCGACGTGCGCGTGCATCCCGGCGGCGCGCCCATCGCCTACGTCGGCGCCAATGCCGCGCGCGGCGGCGCCGGCTGGTTCGAACTGCCGCCGCACTCCGCCCACACGCACACGGTCGACATCACGTCCGACTACGCGTTCCGGCCCGGCGATCACACGTATGAACTGCGCTACGCCGGCCTGGCGCTGGCCGACATCCACCATCCCGAAGCGACCACGCCGCTCGTCACCGAACCCGTGCTGTTTCGCCACATCGCGCCTTGACGTCCCTGTACGTTACGGCGCGGCCTGGCCGGCAACTCACCGTATTTATCGCCGCGAGATTGTCCCGTTAGCGTTCAATTTGGTACATTGATGCAACATATTGATCGTTGGCGTAAGTATTGCTCGATCTACATTTATTAAACTGTTATCATATATTGATTCCCTGGATATGAAAGTTTCATTGGGGAATCTTCCTTCCAAGCCGGCGCGGCCTTGCCCGCGGCGTCAAATGCTTCAGCACATGAATATCGAGCACGACAGCCAGGTATCCCGCATGAGCGGACTTCGCACGCACCGCCGGCCAACCGCGGGCAGGGCCGCATGAGGCGGCACGCGCGCAAGATTCCGTCCACGGTACGGCTGTCCATCCTCACCACCTTGCTGGCGCTGTTCATGGCCTGGCTCGCGCTCGGCAACGCGGCGCGGCTGCCGTGGGATCCGCGCTGGTACCTGACGGCGCACACGGCGATGGAAGTGTTTTCCGTCGTCGTGGCGATGCTCGTGTTTGCCACGGGCTGGCACGGCATCGGCCGCGACATGCCGATCCGCGTGGCACTGCTGTCGCCGAGTGCGCTGGCCGTCGGCCTGCTCGACATCGGCCACCTGATGTCGGTCGACGGCATGCCCGGCGTGGCGGGGCCGGGGTCGGTCGGACACGGCATCGAATTCTGGCTGCTCGCGCGCGTCGTCAGTGCCGCGGCGCTGCTCGTCGCCGCGTTCGCGCCGCGCGAGCGCACGGTCGGCCGGCGCGTGCGCGGCTGGGCGCTGCTGGCGGCGCTGGGCATCGTCGCGCTCGGCTTCTGGCTGGCCGTGGCCGATCCGCTGGGGTTGCCGGCTACATACGTGGCGGGGCAGGGGCTGACGACGTTCAAGATCGGTTGCGAGCTGGTGCTGATCGTGCTGAATGCCGTCGCCGCGCTGTTCCTGCTGCGCCGCGCCCTCGTCACTCGCCTGCGCACCGACCGCTACCTGGCCGCCACGGCGGCCGTGATGGCCCTGGGCGGCGTCAGTTTCACGCTGTATGTCCGGCCGGACGACGTCGTGAACTTTGTCGGCCATGTGTACAAGGTGATCGCCTACCTGTGCCTGCACCGCGCGATCTGGGTGGCGGCCGTGCAGGCGCCGTACCTGCGGCTGCAGCGGTCGGAGCGGTCGCTGGCCGAGAGCGAGGCCAGCTTCCGCAGCCTGATGGAATGCGCGCCGGACGCGATCCTGCTCGTCGGGGCGGAAGAGCGCATCACGATGATGAATGCGCGCGCGGAAAGCCTGTTCGGCGTCGCGCGCGAGACGGCCGCCGGCCTGCCGCTGGACGTGCTGGTGCCCGCCGCCGCCGGCGACGCCGAGCTGGACTGCCGCCGCCTGTACGGCGCCGCCTTCCCGGCCGAGGTGCGCCGCGCCGGCATGCCGAGCGGCCAGCAGGTGGCGATCGTGCGCGACTTGTCGGAGCGGCGCCGGCTCGAGCGCGCGCTCGTCGAGCAGCTCACCCACGACGCGCTGACGGGCCTGCCGAACCGCAACCGCATCCTCGAGACGCTGGACGAGGCCATCGCCGCCGCGCGCCAGGACGGACGCACGCTCGCCGTGCTCGTGTTCGACCTGCACGAATTCCGCAAGATCAACAGCGGCTACGGCTATGGCGGCGGCGACGACGTGTTGCGCGAATGCGTCGTGCGCCTGTCCGGCCTGCTGGCCGGCGGCGACATGCTGGCGCGCCAGGGCGGCAACGAATTCATCGTCGTGCAAAAACAGTCGGGCGAGACCGCCGCCGCGGCGCTGGCCGCCCGGCTGCTGGAGTCGATGCGCGAGCCGTTCCTGCTCGACGGCCAGCGCGTGTTCCTGGCCGCCAGCGTCGGCATCGCACTGCCGCCCGCAAACGGCTGCGGCGCGCACGGATTGCTGCAGATGGCGCAGGTGGCGATGGCCGCCGCGCGCGCGGAAGGGCCCGCGCGCTACCGCTTCCACACGGACGCGATGGCGCAGGCGATCCGCGAGCGGGTCGACCTGGAAGCGCTGCTGCGCCATGGCATCGAACGCAACCAGTTCGCGCTGCAGTATCAACCGCGCGTCGACCTGGCCAGCGGCACCGTGATCGGCGTGGAAGCCCTCGTGCGCTGGCGCCATCCCGTACTCGGCCTCGTGCCGCCGGCACGCTTCATTCCGCTCGCCGAGGAGACGGGCCTGATCGACGATCTCGACATGTGGGTGCTGGACGAAGCCTGCGCGCGCGCGGCCACGTGGCGCGCGCAGGGATTGCCGCCGCTGCGCGTGTCCGTCAACCTGTCGGCACGTCAGTTCCAGCAGGCCGGTCTCGCCCAGCGCGTCCAGGCCGCGCTGGAGCGCAGCAGTTTGCCGCCGGCCTGCCTGGAAATCGAGATCACGGAATCCACGGTCATGCGCGACACGGGCGAGGCGACGAGCGTGCTCCGTTCGCTGAAGGCGCTCGGCGTCGCGTTGTCGATCGACGACTTCGGCACCGGCTATTCGTCGCTCAGCTACCTGAAGCGCTTCCCCATCGACGTGCTGAAGATCGACCGCTCGTTCGTCAGCGACGTGACGGCCGACCCGAACGACGCGGCCATCGCGTGTGCCATCATCGCGCTGGCGCATACGCTGAACCTGGAAGCGGTGGCGGAGGGTGTCGAGACGGCCGAGCAGGCGGCGTTCCTGCGCGAGAATGGCTGCGATGAAATCCAGGGCTATTACTTCAGCCCGCCGGTGTGGCCGGAGCAGATCGAGCGGATGTTCGCCGAGAAGACGGCGAACGGCGCGATGGTGAATTAACCGACGACGAACCGCCGCGACGGACCCGTCGACATCGTCTGGCCGGCCGGGCCGTAGACGCCGGCCGCGCCGCCGCCGGGACCGCGCAATTCGCTCAAGGCCGCCTGGGTCTGGCCCAGCTGGCGGTTGACGATCATGCCGTTGACGCGGTTGAGTTCCTTCGCTTCGCGGGTGAGTTCCAGCAGGCGGTTCCACGCGTCGCGATACTCGGCGTTGCCGCCCACGGCCAGCCAGGGCTCCATGCCGGATTCGTCCGCGGGAAAGCCGGCGGCGCCGAGGGCCTTGTGGCGCACGCGCGACAGGGTCGCGGCACGCTGCGCCAACTGCAGCTTGTTGGGGGTGATGGTCGAGAGGCCATCCGCATCCGCACTGATCAGGAACTGTTGCTCGGTTTTCATCAGCTCCACGATGGAACCGATCACTTGCTGTTCGTCGCGCAGGGTTGCGCCAGGGGATGCAATGGCCATTGGTTATCTATTGTTTGCGGGAATGCAGCAGATCGCGCACCGTATCCAACAGGCCGTCCGCCACTTTCTCGGAATTCACATGAAACTGGCCATCCGCGATGGCCGCCTTGATGCGTTCGACCTTTTTGCTGTCGAACACTTGACTGGTGCTGCCGGCCGCGAGGGCCTGGCCTTGCGAGGACAGGCGCACGGTGTCGGTCGCTGCGGGCATGACCGATTTCGCGGCGGCCGCGTCGCTGCTCTTCGCAGTCGTGGCCGGCGTGTTGTTGGCCTGGACGCTCGCGTTGTTCTTGAGTGTATCGTTGATTTTCACAGCATCATCCTTCTCAGGTCGGAGCAGAAAGCCCGGGATCTGCCTCAGTAACGGCGCCCTTGCCAAAAACTTTAGGGGACATCAAAGAAAGTGCGGACGCAAGCCGCACTTTCAACGATCCTGCTCCTTTGCTGCCATCAAAACGCCACTTCGACCATCCCGCCGCTCCGCGCCGTGCCGCTCACGACCGAGCCGGATGGCGTGCGCACCTGCACGATCTGGCCGTCGCTGGCGTTGCCGATGGCCTTGCCTTCGGCTGATACTGAAAATCCATTTCCACTAGTCACCAAGCGTACCGCCTGGCCTTGCTGCACGACGGGCCGGCTGCGCAGCGTGTCCAGGCGTAACGGCGTACCGGCCACCAGCGACACGGTCGGGGTGCGGCCGATCGCCTGGGCCATGTCGGTGATGATGCCGTTCGGCATGGCGGCAATGTCGCCTTTCATCAACACGAGCTGGCTCTGCTCGATCGGCTGGCCCTGGGCCAGCGGCAGTGCGGCGGCCACGTAGTCGGCCTGCACGTTCACCTGCGCCTGCACGAAGAGCGTCCAGTTCGACGGCGCCGTGCAGCGCACGCCCACGGTCGTCTTGCCCCAGGCGCGCGCGCCCGGCTGCAGGAACGCTTCCGGCGCGGGGCAGGCGGCCAGCGCCGTGCGGGCGTCGATCGCGCCCACTTTCACCGTCACGGTGCCGGGCAGGCCGGCCGTCTGCGTCCGCAGGAATTGCTCGACGACGGTGCGCAGGGTGTTGACGTTCTGACGGCCGCCAGCGGGCGTCGTCTGCGCGTGCGCCAGCGCGGCGGCGCCGATGAGCAGGGCGGTAATGAGCGTGCGTTTCATGAATAAGTGAGCGATACGGTTTTTTGCGACGGTGCCATCTTAGGTCCGGCACGCCGCCATCGAATCGCCGAATAGCCGGGTTTTGGGTCGCTTTATTGCCCGATTGGAAGAGTTCGCCGGTCCGTATGATCCATCCTGTCCACCACCCCATGCCTGGAGTAATCATGATCGGCAAACTCGACGAGTACCTGCGTTTCAATGAAACCGCGCTGAGCCTGCGCTCGCAGCGCCAGGAATTGCTCGCCTCGAACATCGCCAACGCGGACACGCCGAACTTCAAGGCGCGCGACATCGATTTCTCCAGCGCGCTGCAGGGTGCGCTGGCCCGCGCGACGAACACGGGGCCGCTGAACACGACGGCCGCCGCCCATTATCCGAACGGCCAGGCGGCCGCCGACGGCAAGACGCTGGGCGACGGCGCCACGCCCGTGCTGTACCGCACGGTGACGCAGGGCGCGGTCGACGGCAACACGGTCGACATGGACACGGAACGCACCCAGTTCGCCGACAACGCGCTGCGCTACGAAGCCGGCATCACGATGCTCAACCAGCAGATCCGCAACATGCTCGCGGCCATCCAGGGAGGCCAGTAATCATGTCCTTGTTTAATGTCTTCAACGTGGCCGGTTCGGCGATGAGCGCCCAGGCCCAGCGCCTGAACACGACGGCCAGCAATCTCGCCAACGCCGACAGCGCGACGAGCGCCACGGGCGAAGCCTACCGCGCCAAGCAGGTCGTGTTCGAGGCCGTCCCGATGGACAGCGGCACGGGCGTCAAGGTGCGCGAAGTGGTCGAGGATGCCTCGCCCCTGAAGCAGGTGTACGACCCCAAGAATCCCCTCGCCGACGACAAGGGCTATGTGGCCATGCCCAACGTGAACGTGGTCGACGAGATGGTCAACATGCTGTCGGCGTCGCGCTCGTACCAGACGAACGTCGAGACCATGAACGCGGCCAAGACCATGCTGCTCAAGACACTGACCATCGGCCAGTAATCCGATCCACTCTTTCTGACACGCTCCCATGGCGACCGTAACCGATACCACCAGCACCCCCATCACCGACCTGATGTCGACGATGAACGCGAAGAAGCCGACCAGCACGGACGGCGTCTCCGCCGACACCGACAAGTTCATGACCCTGCTGGTGACCCAGCTGCAGAACCAGGATCCGCTGAACCCGATGGACAACGCCCAGATGACGAGCCAGCTCGCGCAGCTGCAGACCGTGACGGGCGTGAACAAGCTGAACACGACGCTGGAATCGCTGCAGTCCAGCTACAAGAGCTCGGAAGCGATGCAGGCGACGGGGCTGATCGGCCGCGGCGTGCTCGTCGAAGGCAGCGGTGTCACGCTGTCGAGCGGCAAGGCGATCCTGGGTGCCGAACTGGCCACCGATGCCGACAATGTCAAGATCGTCATCAGCGATGCCAAGGGCAACGAAGTGGACACGATCGACATGGGCGCGCAGAAGGCCGGCGTCATGCCGCTCGCGTGGGACGGCGTGCCCGATCCGAAAAAGCTGGACAGCAACGGCAAGCCGGTCACGCTGGCCGATGGCAATTACACGTTCAAGGTCGTGGCGACGCGCGGCGGCGCCGACCTGACCGACGCGAAAGGCCTGTCTTTCGACAGCGTCGCCAGCGTCACCACCAACAGCGCCGATGGCGTCAAGCTGAACCTGTCCGGCAAGGGCGCGCTCACGCTGGCCGACATCAAGCAAGTCCTCTAAGCGCGGTCGGTACCGCGAAACGAACGAATAACAGGAGCACAACATGTCCTTCCAACAAGGCCTGAGCGGCTTGAACGGCGCAGCGAAATCGCTGGACGTCATCGGCAACAACATCGCCAACTCGAGCACCGTCGGCTTCAAGGGCTCGAACACGCAATTCGCGGACGTCTACGCCCGCTCGCTGAACGGCGCGGGCGCGACCCAGGCCGGTATCGGCGTGAGCGTGGCGGCCATCGCCCAGCAGTTCACCCAGGGTAATATCGAGACGACGGCCAACCCGCTCGACATCGCCATCAACGGCGCCGGTTTCTTCCGCACCGAGATTTCCGGCACCGTCCAGTACACCCGCAACGGCCAGTTCTCGCTGGACAAGAACGGCTACATCGTCACGCCGCAGGGCGCCAACGTGACGGGCTACGGCGTCAGCCCGAACGGCCAGATCCTGGCCAGCACGCCGGCCCCGCTGAAGATCAGCACGGCCGACATGAAGCCGGTCGCGACCACCAAGGTCGATACGTCGATCAACCTGGACTCGCGCGAGACCGCCCCGACCAACTTCCCGTTCAACGCCAACGACGCGACCACGTACAACAAGCAGGTGCCGGTCAGCGTGTACGACACCCTGGGCAACGAGCACACGATGTCGATGTTCTACGTGAAGACGGGTTCCGGCACCTGGGACGTGTATGCCGGCGCCGACGGCACCGAGCTCACCAACGTCAACGTGGCCAAGGCCGCCACGGGCAACGCGGCGGCGCAGACGGCGCGCGACGCGTGGACCGCGGCCACGAAGGCATCGCCGCAGGATCCGGCCGCCATCGCCGCCGCGCTGGCCGGCTATGCCGCCGCCGCGTCCGCGGCCGTCAGCGGTGCCGCGGGCACGGCCGGTGCCACCGCGGCCACCGTCACCGCCATCCAGACCGCCGCCACCGACGCGGGCAACACGGCCGGCTACACGCCTGACCAGGTCGACAAGGACATCGCCGCCGCCGTGTCCGTGCCGTCGGTCCCGATCGGCACGCTGAAGTTCGACTCGAATGGCGCGCTGTCGGCCGCCCTGATGTCGCCGCAGACGCTGCCGCTGGCCGTGACCTTCCCGGTCTATCCGGCGACGGGCGCCAAGGAAACCCTGTCGATCAAGCTCGGCTTCAACGGCAGCACCCAGTACGGCTCCGACACCAGCGAAAAACTGACCACGCAGGACGGCTACAAGCCGGGCCACCTGCAGCGCTTCTCGGCCGCCGCCGACGGCACCTTGCTGGGCCAGTACAGCAACGGCCAGACCAAGGCGCTGGGCCAGGTCGTCCTCGCGAATTTCACGAACGCGGGCGGCCTGGAGCCGATCGGCAACAATTCGTGGGCCGAAACGTCGGCTTCGGGGACGCCGCTGCTGGGCACCGCGGGCACGGGCGGCTTCGGCGTGCTGCAATCGTCGGCGACGGAAGCCTCGAACGTGGACCTGACGGCCGAACTGGTCAACATGATCACGGCCCAGCGCGTCTACCAGGCCAATGCCCAGACGATCAAGACGCAGGACTCGGTGCTGCAGACGCTGGTGAACCTGCGCTAAGGATAGAGCTCAAAACCGGGGTCAGAGCCCGGTTTTAGGAAATTGCCAAAAATCGGGGTCTGACCCCGGTAAGGATAGGTATCATGGACCGCCTGATCTACACCGCCGCCTCCGGCGCCAAGCACATCCTGGAACAGCAGGCCACGACGTCGAACAACCTGGCCAACCTGTCCACGACGGGCTTCCGCGCCCAGCTCGATACGTTCCGCGCCGTGCCCGTCGTCAGCGAAGGCTTGCCCACGCGCGCGTTCGTCGTCGACAACACGGTCGGCGCGGATTTCACGGCGGGTCCGCTGCAGGTGACGGGACGCGATCTCGACGTGGCCATCAAGGGCCAGGGCTGGATCGCCGTGCAGATGCAGGACGGCACCGAAGCCTATACGCGCAACGGCTCGCTGCAGGTCAGCCCCAACGGCATCCTGCAGACGGCGAACGGCCAGACGGTGATGGGCGAGGGCGGTCCGATCGCGATTCCACCGAACACGACAGTCTCCATCGGCAAGGACGGCTCGATCGCGTCGCTGACGACGGACACCGTGCCGGCCACGTCCACCATCGTCGGCCGTCTGAAACTCGTCAATCCGGACCAGAAACAGCTCGTGCGCGGCGACGACGGCTTGTTCCGCCAGCAGGACGGCACCCCGGCCCAGGCCGACGCGGCCGTGACGGTGACGAGCGGCGCGCTGGAGGGCAGTAACGTCTCCGCCGTCGACTCGATGGTGAACATGATCTCTTTGGCACGTTCTCTCGAGACACAAATGAGCCTGTTGAAGAACGCGGAGAATAACGCGGCGAAAGCGACGCAGATCCTCGCTTTGACTTGATTTCTTCTGGGACATAATTTCATGGTGGGTGACGGGTTTGCCGTCGCCAAAGGAGAACACCATGATCCGTTCGCTCTACATCGCGAAAACTGGCCTGGAAGCGCAGCAGACCAACCTCGACGTCGTCACCAACAACCTCGCCAACGTCAGCACGAACGGCTTCAAGAAGTCGCGTGCCGTGTTCGAGGATTTGTTGTATCAAAACGTGCGCCAGCCCGGCGCGCAATCCTCGCAGCAGACGCAGCTGCCGTCCGGCCTGCAGATCGGTACCGGTGTGCGCGCCGTCGCCACCGAGCGCATCCACACGCAGGGCAATCCCCAGCAGACCGGCAACTCGAAGGACGTGATGATCAACGGCTCGGGCTTCTTCCAGGTCCTGATGCCGGACGGTACCACGGCCTACACCCGCGACGGCTCGTTCCAGACCGATAACAACGGCCAGCTCGTCACCTCCAGCGGCTACGTGTTGCAGCCGCCCATCACCGTGCCCAGCAACGCGCTGACGATGACCGTCGGCCGCGACGGCACCGTGTCCGTCACGACGCCGGGCACCGTGGCGCCCACGCAGATCGGCTCGATCCAGGTGGCGAACTTCGTCAACCCGGCCGGCCTGGAATCGCTGGGCGAGAACTTGTATGCCGAGACCGGCTCGTCCGGCACCGCGCAGGCCGGCACCCCGGGCACGAACGGCGCCGGCGTGCTGATGCAGGGCTATGTCGAAACGTCCAACGTGAACGTCGTCGAAGAGATGGTCAACATGATCCAGACGCAGCGCGCGTACGAGATCAACAGCAAGGCCATCACCACGTCCGACCAGATGCTGGCAAAGATTTCCCAGTTATGAAAATGGTTAAAAATTGGATCCCCGCCTTCGCGGGGACGACGACCGCCGCCGTGGCGACGATCGCCATGGCGCTCGTCGGTTGCGCAGCCACCCCGACGTCGATCGTCAAGGGCCCGACGTCGGTGCGCCCGATGCTGGCCGATGGCGGCACGCCGACGGAAGGCGCGATCTACAACGCCAATACCTTCCGTCCGATGTTCGAAGACCGCCGCGCGCGCCACATCGGCGACGTGCTCACGGTCGCTATCGTCGAGAAGACGGCCGCCAACAAGAGCGGCGCGAGCACCGGCAACAAGTCGGGCAGCGCCGAGCTCAACGTGCCGGGTCCGCTGCAGGGCCGCCTGGGCGGCAACCTCGCCACGAGCAGCGGCATCAAGTATGCCGACGGCGACACCCAGACCGCGTCGAACGCCTTCACGGGCACGATCGGCGTGACGGTGTCCGAAGTCCTGCCGAACGGTAACCTGATCGTGGTGGGCGAGAAGCAGATCGCCATGAACAAGGGCGTCGAATTCATCCGCTTCTCGGGCATGGTGAATCCGGATTCGATCCAGGCCGGCAATATCGTGCAGTCGACCCTGGTCGCCGACGCCCGCGTCGAATACCGCACCAACAGCCAGATCGACCGCGCCGAGATGACGTCGATGATGTCGCGCTTTTTCCAGTCGTTGCTGCCATTTTAACTATTCGGGGTCAGAGCCCGGTTTACACGGGTGGGCTCTGACCCCGACTGACTAAATATGAACTTCAAAATCATCGCCCTCTGCGCCGCACTGCTTGGTCCCCTGATGGCCACCACCGCCCACGCCGAGCGCCTCAAGGATCTCGCCAGCATCGGCGGCGTGCGCCAGAACCAGTTGTCCGGCTACGGCCTCGTCGTCGGTCTCGACGGCACCGGCGACCAGACGACGCAGACCCCGTTCACCGTGCAGTCGATCACGGCGATGCTGCAGCAGAAGGGCATCAGCCTGCCGCCCGGCACCCAGCTGCAGCTGAAGAACGTGGCGGCCGTGATGGTCACCGCCTCGCTGCCCGCGTTCGCGCAGCCGGGCCAGACGATCGACGTGACCGTCTCGTCGATGGGTAACGCGAAGAGCCTGCGCGGCGGCACGCTCCTCATGACCCCGCTGCAGGGCGCGGACGGCCAGGTGTACGGCATGGCCCAGGGCAACGTGCTCGTCGGCGGCGCGGGTGCGTCGGGCGGCGGTGCGCAGGTGCAGGTCAATCAACTGGCCGTCGGCCGTATCTCGGGCGGTGCCACGGTCGAGCGCGCCGTCGCGTCGAACCTCGGTGCCGACAACCAGGTCAAGCTGGAACTGAACACGACGGACTTCGCCACCGCGAGCCGCGTCGTGGAAGCGATCAACGACAAGTTCGGCCCGGGCATCGCCACGGCGCTGGACGGCCGCGTGATCCGCGTGCGCGTGCCGTCGTCGAGCGACCAGCGCGTGACCTTCCTCGGCATACTGGAAGGCATGGACGTCAAGCCGGCCGAAGCGGCCGCCAAGATCATCGTCAACGCGCGCACGGGTTCCGTCGTCATGAACCGCTCCGTCACGCTGGACCCGTGCGCGATTTCGCACGGTAACCTGTCCGTCAGCATCGGCGCGGATACGCAGGTGAGCCAGCCGAACCCGGGTTCGCTGGGCCGCACCGTCGTCACGCAGACGCCGCAGGTGTCCGTCAAGAAGGACGCCGGCAAGGTCATCATGCTGAACGGCGGCGCGTCGCTGGCCGAAGTCGTCAAGGCGATGAACGCCATCGGCGCCACGCCGCAAGACCTGCTCGCGATCCTGCAGGCGCTCAAGGCGGCCGGTTCGCTGCGCGCCGAACTCGAAATCATCTGACCAGCGAGGCCATCATGCTCGGCTCCACTTCCGACCTGTCCAGTAAATTTGCGCTCGACGCCAACAGCCTCGGCGACCTCAAGCAGTCGGCGAAAGCCGGCTCGCCGGAAGCGCTGAAGGGGGCCGCCACGCAGTTCGAATCCATGTTCGTCAACATGATGATGAAGAGCATGCGTGACGCGACACCTCAGGACGGCATGACCGACAGCCAGGAAACGAAGACGTTCACCGGCATGCTGGACCAGCAGATGAGCCAGAAGATGGCCAAGCGCGGCATCGGCCTGGCCGACGTGCTCGTGCGCCAGCTGACCGTGCAGCAGAAGGGCCAGCAGCTGATGCAGGACATGAACAAGCAGGCGCTGGGCATCGGCGGCGGACAACAGGGCGGTGCCGCCGGCGGCGCCGCCGCCCTGCGCATGCAGGCCGATCCGGATACGATGCCGACCGACGGCGTGGCCAAGACGGGCGCGGCCGGCGTGACGGGCGCCGCGCGCGGCACGGACAACGCCAACAAGCCGGCGCACGTGCGCGCGTTCCAAGAAAAACTGGCCGACGCCGCCGAGGAAGCGGAACAGGCGACGGGCGTGCCCGCGAAATTCATGATGGGCCAGGCCGCGCTCGAAACGGGCTGGGGCCGCCGCGTGATCCGCAATGCGGACGGCACCTCGAGCAACAACCTGTTCGGCATCAAGGCCGGCCCGGGCTGGAAGGGCAAGGTGGCGACGGCCGTCACGACCGAATACATCAACGGCAAGCCGCACACGCGCGTGGAAAAATTCCGCGCCTACGATTCGCATGCGGACGCGTTCAAGGATTACGCCCGCTTGCTGAGCAATAACCCGCGCTACGAAAAAGTGCTGGCGCACGGCGGCGACGCGGCCGCGTTCGCGCACGGCCTGCAACGCGCCGGCTATGCGACCGATCCGCAATACGCGGCCAAGCTGTCGCGCATCATCAAGCACTCGCTGGCGTGATGGGGTGATGAGAAAAGAACAAGAATAAAGTTTTGGCGGAACTTGCCGTCAATGACATAGCAGAAAGAAAACCACCATGTCCCTCCTCAGCATCGGCAAAACCGGTTTGTACGCCGCCCAGGCAGGCCTGGCGACGACCGGCAACAACATCACCAACGCCAACGTGGCCGGCTACAGCCGCCAGGTGGTGGTGCAGGCGACCGCGATCTCGATGGGGGGCTCCAACGGTTACATCGGCACCGGCACGCAGGTCGCCCAGGTCAAGCGCTATTCGGACGATTTCCTCAACGCCCAGGTGCGCACGGCCCAGGCGGCGAGCAGCGGGCTGGACGCCTACCAGGCCCAGGTGCAGCAGATCGACAACCTGCTGGCCGACACGACGTCCGGCCTGTCGCCGGCGCTGCAGGACTTCTTTTCGGCCGTGCAGAACCTCACGGGCGACGGCGCGGGCGTGTCGTCGCGCGGCTCGTTCATGACGTCGGCCGACACGCTGGCCGCCCGCTTCCAGAGCATGACCGGCCGCCTCGACGAGATCCGCAAGGGCGTCAACACCCAGCTGACCGCGAGCGTCACGACGATCAACACGTACGCCAAGCAGATCGCCCAGCTGAACGACAAGATCGGCCAGCTGACGGAGGCCGGCGGCCTGAACCCGCCGAACGACCTGCTGGACAAGCGCGACCAGCTGATCATGGACCTGAACAAGCAGGTCAAGGCCACCGTCGTGCCGGGCGATAACTATAGCCTGACCGTGTCGATCGGCAACGGCCAGCCGCTCGTCGTCGGCGTGAACGCCTTCGAGCTGGCGGCCATGAACTCGCCGACCGACCAGACGCGCGTGACGATCGGTTACGTCACCCACGGCAAGACCATGCCGATGGCCGAGAGCGCGCTCACGGGTGGCGAACTGGGCTCCGTGCTGCAGTTCCGCAGCCAGTCGCTGGACCTGGCGCAGAACTCGCTGGGCCGCGTCGCGATCGCGGTGGCCACGACGATGAACGACCAGAACAAGCTGGGCCTGGACGGCAACGGCAAGCCGGGCGGCGACATCTTCACCATCGCGCCGGCCGATGTGACCAAGAACATCAACAACAACAATACAAGCACGACGGCCATCAAGGCGACGGTCGTCGACGCCACGCAACTCACGACGAGCAACTACAAGGTCGATTACGACGGCACGAACTACAACGTGTATCGCCTGTCGGACAACAAGAAGACGGTGATCTCGCCGTACCCGCAGACCCAGCCGCAGGTCATCGACGGCCTCGCGTTCGACATCCAGGGCGCTGCCGATTCGGGCGACAACTTCCTCGTGCGCCCGACGCAGAACGGCGCCGCCAACTTCAAGCTGGCGCTGACGGACGGCGCGCAGATCGCGGCCGCCGCGCCGATCGCCACGAGCGTCCCGCTGACCAACAGCGGCACGGGCAAGATCAGCGCGGGTTCGGTCGACAAGAACTACCTGGGCTCGCCGCTGACCAGCAGCGTCACGCTCGCCTTCGACAAGACGACGGGCACGCTGTCCGGCTTCCCGGCGGGGCAAGGCGTCAGCATGACGCTGAACGGCACCACGACGACCTATCCCGCCGGTACCAATCCGCCCTTCAAGGACGGCGCCAGCTACGCGGTGGCCGGCATGAGTTTCACCATGAACGGTGCGCCGGGCAATGGCGACACCTTCACCATCGCGCCGAACACGGGCCTGGGCGACACGCGCAATGCCGGCCTGATGGGCGACCTGCAAGGGAAGAACATCCTCGACGGCGGCAAGGCCACGTACCAGTCGGCCTATGCCACGCTGGTGTCCACGATCGGCAACAAGACGCGCGAAGTGCAGGCCAATGCGGAAGCCGCGGCGGCCCAGCTGACACAGGCGGAAGCTGCCGCCAACAACGTTTCCGGCGTCAATCTCGACGAAGAGGCCGCCAACCTGCTCAAGTACCAGCAGGCTTACCAGGCGTCGGGCAAGGTGATGCAGATCGCCGACACGATCTTCAACGCGCTGTTGCAGATCGGCCATTGATTAACGGAGCCACGCCATGACCTTACGCATCAGCACCAACGCGATCTACCAGGCCGGCACCACGCAGATCAACACGCTGCAGAGCCAGATGGCCAAGACGCAGATGCAGCTGTCGACCAACAAGCGCATGCTGACGGCCGCCGACGATCCGATCGGCTCGGCCAAGGCGCTCGAACTGACGCAGTCGCAATCGATGAACACGCAGTTCGGCACCAACCGCACGAACGCGAAGTCGTCGCTGTCGCTGGTCGACAAGACGCTCACCGACGTCTCGAACCAGATCCAGGACATCCAGACGCTGATCGTCACCGCCGGCAACGGGGGCTACACGCAGAGCGACCGCGAGGCGCTGGCCATCGAACTGGAAGGGCGCATGGCCGACCTGCTCGGCTCGGCCAACACGACGGACGGCACGGGCACCTATCTGTTCTCCGGCTACAAGACGACCACGCAACCGTTCACGCAGACCCCGGCCGGCGCGACTTACCAGGGTGACCAGGGCCAGCGCATGCTGCAGGTGGGGTCGGCGCGCAAGATGGCGATCAGCGAAAGCGGCAGCGCCATCTTCGAAGCGAACGTCACCGGCAACGGCACTTTCGTCACGCAGGCCGCCGGCACGAACACGGGCGCGGGCATCATCTCCCCGGGCGCCGTGACGGACGCGACCAAGCTGACGGGCCACGATTACGCGATCGCCTTCCAGGTCGCGGGCACGCCGGCCGTGACGACGTACACGGTGACGGACAACTCGACGTCGCCGGCGAGCGCCGTGCTGAGCAACCAGCCCTACACGGCGGGCGCGGCGATCGCCTTCGACGGCATGTCGTTCGACATCAAGGGCGCGCCGGCCAACGGCGACCAGTTCAGCGTGCAGCCGAGCCAGAAGCAGTCGGTGTTCACGTCGATCACGAATTTGATCCAGACGCTGCGCAGCCCGTCCAACGGCTCGGACGGCAAGGCTGCGCTGGCGAACAACCTGAACACGGCCAGCCTGAACATGAAGAACGCACTGGACAACGTGCTGACCGTGCAAGCCTCGGTGGGCGCGCGCCTGAAGGAAGTCGACTCGCTGGACAGCACGGGTGACGACCTCAACATCCAGTACCAGACCACGCTGAGCGACCTGCAGGACCTGGACATGGTCAAGGCGGTGTCGCTGTACACCCAGCAGCAGCAGACGCTGCAGGCGGCCCAGGTGTCGTTCAAGACAATGTCAGGCCTGTCTCTCTTCAACTACATCTCGTAAATTTCCCCGATTCGGGGTCAGAGCCCGTTTTTTGGAAACTTCGGGGTCAGAGCACATTTTTGGGTAAGTGCTCGTCGTCACCACAGACGTCGTGCGGGACCGCTTTCTTCGGAATGTTGTAAGCCGATGACGGATTGAACGCGAAGCCACGAATGCAAATAGCTTCGGAACCATTGCACAGAAAAGTGCTCTGACCCGAATTGCGCGAAAAGTGTGCTCTGACCCCGAATTGTTCTGACCCCGAATTGTTCTGACTCCGAATTGTTATCGCGGGGCGGGTGGTGGCGGCGGCTGCCCCGGCCGTTGGCCGCCCACGCGCGGGATCTTGCGGCCCGCCTCGATCCCCTGGTTGAACAGGTTCTGCAGCGGCGTGCCGAGGTACGGCAGCGTGAGGCTGATGATGAGGAAGCCGGCGCCCAGCGTGATCGGGAAGCCGATACCGAACAGGTTCAGCTGCGGCGCCGCGCGCGTCAGGATGGCCAGCGCGATGTTGGTGATGAGCATGGCGGCGACGATCGGCATCGCGATCTGCAGGCCGGCCGAGAACACGCGGCTGCCCCAGCGCACCATTTCCAGCGGCGCGGACAGCGACATCGGCGTGGCCGAGATCGGCAGCGTGAAAAAGCTCTCCGCCAGCGCCTCGATCAGCACGAGGTGCGCATTCATGGCGAGGAACGCCATCGTCGCGACGAGGGCGAGGAACTGGCTGATGGCCGACGAGCGGCCGGCCGAGCTGGGATCGAAGAACGTGGCGAACGAAAAGCCCATCGTCGAGCTGGCGACCTCGCCCGCGAATTCGACGGCGGCGAACACGAGGCGCATCGCAAAACCCATCGCCACGCCGATGAGCAGTTCCTGCGCGACGATCAGGATGCCCGCCCACGACGTCGGATCGACGGCTGGAACGGGCGGGAGCGTGGGGCCGATGATCGCGGCCAGCAGCACGCCGAGCGTCGTCTTGATGAGGATGGGGACGGCCGTGTTGCCGAACACGGGCGCGACCGCGACGAGCCCGAGGATGCGCGTCAGCGGCCACAGGAGGCCGCCGATCCACGCATACAGCTCCGTCGTGGTGAACGATATCATCGCCCGCGCAACGTCAGCCGATCATCTGCGGGATGCCGCTGAACAGGGTGCGCATGTAGTCGGTCATGACCGTGATCATCCACGGCCCCGCGAGCACGAGCGCGATGAAGACGCCGATCAGCTTGGGGATGAAGGACAGGGTCTGTTCGTTGATCTGCGTGGCGGCCTGGAAGATGCTGACGACGAGGCCGATGACGAGCGCGACGAGCAGCAGCGGCGCCGACACCATCAGCGTGACTTCCATGGCCGTGCGGCCCATCGCGATGACGCTTTCCGGAGTCATATGGTCCTCCCTAGTAAAAACTCTGGGACAACGAGCCCAGCAGTAACTGCCAGCCGTCGACGAGCACGAACAGCATCAGCTTGAACGGCAGCGAGATCACGGCCGGCGACATCATCATCATACCCATCGACATCAGCACGGACGCGACGACCATGTCGATGATGAGGAACGGGATGAAAATGGCGAAGCCGATCTGGAACGCGGTCTTCAGCTCGCTCGTGATGAAGGCGGGGATCAAGACGCGCAGCGGCACGTCTTCCGGGCCCTGCAGCGCGGGCGTGCGCGAGATCTTGACGAACAGGGCGAGGTCGGACTGGCGCGTCTGCTTCAGCATGAAGCCCTTCAGCGGGGCCGCGGCCTTGTCCATCGCCTCGCCCATCTGGATGCGGTTTTCCTGCAGCGGCACGTACGCTTCGGTGTAGACGCGGTCGAACGTGGGCCCCATCACGAACAGCGTGAGGAACAGGGCGAGGCCCACCATTACCTGGTTCGGCGGCGCCGTCTGCGTGCCGAGCGCCTGGCGCAGCAGGGAGAGCACGATGATGATGCGCGTAAAGCTCGTCATCATCAGCAGCGCCGCGGGGATGAAGGTCAGTGCCGTCATCAAAAGCAGCGTCTGCACCGGCAGGGAATAGGCGGTGCCGCCGCCCGGCGCCGGGCTCGTCGTGAAAGCGGGGATGGCGGGCGCCGCCACCGCCGCCGCCAGCGGCAGGGCCACGAGCCCCGTCGCCAGCAGAAGTCGTTTATTGAGCATCACTTGCGTTTGTCGATCGTTTGTTTGAGCCAGTCGGCGAAGCTGTGCGCGGCCGGCCCATGAGGAGCAAGCGCGGCGTTCGTACCGCCGTTGTCGCCATTCTGCCCGTCCTGGCGCGGCATTGTCGCCAGCGCGTTGATGCGGCCGGGTGATGCACCGACCACGATCCATTCATTGCCCACTTCGACGACCATGATGCGCTCGCGGCCGCCGAGGTTCAGCGAGCCGACGACGCGCAGGTTCGCGTTGCCGCCACCGACCTTCGGGCCGTAGCGCTTGAGGAACCAGGCGAGGGCGCCCAGCACGGCCAGCACGAGGATCAGTGCGAACAGCGTCTGCAGCAGGCTGTTCGTCGATGAACCGGCGGGCATCGTGACCGGCGGAACGGTGGCGCCTGGCGCGGCAGGGCGCGGTGCGACGACGTCGGGGGTGGCGGTCACTGCCGGGGCGGTGGTGTCGGGCTGGACGGCAGGCGTCTGCGGCTGGACGGCAGGCGTCTGTGCAGGAACGGAAGCGGGCGCCGCGGCGGAGGGCGCGCCGGTGCCGGCCATGGCCCGCGGTTGTGCCTGCGCGCGGGCCGTGGGCGCAGTCGTTGGTGGCGTTTGCTGGGTCGTCTGTTGTGCCGATGCCGGCGCCGCCGCAGGTTCGGCCGCGACGGGCGCAGGCGCCTGCGCAGCTGCCGCCGGCGCGGCATCGGTCGACCGTCCCGCTGCCTGCCCAGGCCCCGGCGGCGCCGCGCAGGCGGCCAGCGGCAGGGCGAGGGCGAGGGTGGTCAGCAGGCGTGCCGTCATTTGTTGAGTTTGCGGATGCGCTCCGACGGGGTGATGATGTCGGTAAGGCGGATACCGAACTTGTCGTTCACGACCACCACCTCGCCCTGGGCGATCAGGCAGCCGTTGACGAGCACGTCCATCGGCTCACCCGCCAGGCCATCCAGTTCGACCACGGAACCCTGCGCGAGTTGCAGCAGGTTCTTGATGGCGATCTTGGTGCGGCCCAGTTCCACCGTCAGCTGGACGGGGATGTCGAGGATGAAGTCGATGTCGTTGGGCGTCTCCGGACGGGGACCCTTGTTCGAGAAATCCTTGAACACGGCGGCCGAGGCGGCCTGCTGCTGGTTGGCCAGCGCGGCAGCTTCCGCGGCGGCCTGTTCGGCGATCGCCGCGCCCCAATCGTCGTCGAGGCTGCTTTGGTCGTCTTGAGTGTCGGACATGTTTCTCTCCTGTGTTGCTTACTTGTTGAAGGTTTCGCTGTTTGCCAGCAATTTCTCGACCTTCAGTGCATATTGTCCGTTGAACACGCCGTAGCTGCAGTCCATGACGGGCACGCCGTCCACGGTGGCCTGGAGCGTTTCCGGAACGGAGATCGGGATCACGTCGCCGACCTTCATGTTCAGGATTTCGTCGAAATTGGCCTTGCCGTGGCCCAGCACGGCCACCAGTTCCACTTCCGCCACCTGGATCTGCTGCGTCAGCAGGCGGATCCAGCGCTTGTCGACTTCCAGCGCCTCGCCCTGGATGCTCGACGTCAGCGCGTCGCGGATCGGTTCGACCATCGAATAGGGCATGCAGAAGTGGATCTGGCCCGACACCGAACCGAGCTCGATGGTGAAAGTGCACGATACCACGACTTCATTCGGGGTGGCGATGTTCGCGAACTGCGTGTTCATCTCCGAGCGGATGTACTCGAATTCGATCGGGTACACCGGTTCCCACGACTTGGCATACGCCTCGAACACGATGTCGAGGATGCGCATGATGATGCGCTGCTCGGTCTGCGTGAAATCGCGGCCTTCCACGCGCGTGTGGAAGCGGCCGTCGCCGCCGAACAGGTTGTCCACGAGCAGGAACACGAGGCCCGGATCGAACACCATCAGCGCCGTGCCGCGCAGCGGCTTCATGTGGACGAGGTTCAGGTTGGTCGGCACGACGAGGTTACGGATGAACTCGCTGTACTTCGACACGCGCACGGACCCCACCGACACTTCGGCGGAGCGGCGCAAAAAGTTGAACAGGCCGACGCGCAGATACCTGGCGAAACGCTCGTTGATGATCTCGAGCGTCGGCATGCGGCCGCGGACGATCCGCTCCTGCGTTGCCAGGTTATAGGTGCGGACTCCCGAGGTGTCTTCAGGCGCCGCTACGTCGTCCTGATCGCCGTTGACCCCTTTTAGGAGGGCATCGACTTCTTCCTGTGAGAGAAAATTATCGGCCATGATGCTGCTGCTTTTACCGTAATGACTTCTGCTTTACTGGATGATAAAGGAAGTGAAGAGAACGTCCGACACTTCCTGTTCGTCACCGTGCGGCACGAACGGTTCGTTGACCGCCGCGAGGATCTCGCCGGCCAGTTGCTGCTTGCCTTCCACCGTGCTGATCTCGGATGCCTTCTTGCCCGACAACAGCAGCAGCACGCGGCTGCGCACCTTGGCCATGTTGGCCTTGATGAGCTCGACCTGCTCCGGTCCCTCGACCTGCAGGGTGAACGCGACCTGCAGATACTGGTCGCCGTGTTCCGGCTGCAGGTTGACCGTGAACGAGTCGATGTTCACGTACTCGGGCGGCGCTTCTTCCCTTTTGCTTTTCTTGCTGCTCGAGTGTTCCTTCCGGGCCGGCCCGGCCGCCGCTTCCGCGCTGCTGCCGTGCATGAAGTACCAGCCGGCACCTCCGCCCAGGCCGAGCACGACCACGGCCGCGCCGATCATGATGAACAGCTTGCCTTTGCCGCCGCTGGTTGCCGGTGCCGCATCCGCTTTCGGATCGGCTTTGATTTTTGGATTCGCTTTCAAGAGTCTTCGGTCCCACTGTTGGATCGTCCCGCCATTATGTCATTATCGGGAAAAAGTGAGCAGCGGCAACGGTCGAAAAGAGGGAGGAACCTGGGGTATCTCGTTGTTTCTTGACGGATTTGTTGTCGAGGCTGTATCCAAATGCACCGTGGGGCGACCGATGCGCTCGCACCGCCCGCCCCACCGCGTTGTCAATGGCGCCAGAACTATTTACGCAAAGGTATCGACCATCCCGCGATCGCCGATCCGTGCCGTGCGCGTGGCGGGCCGGACGGTCGCTTCGCCCGCCGTGCCGTTCTCGCCATTGCCGCCGTTGCCACGGCCATTGTTGCCACGGCCGAAACCGCTCGATGCCATCGCCTGGTCCTGCTGCGCCTGGCCGCCGTTCGACATGCCCGCGTTGACGGTCGCATTGCCCAGCGCAATGCCGCTCTCCTTCATCATTTCCTGCAGGCGGGGCAGGGCGTTTTCCAGCGCCTGGCGGACTTCCAGCTGGTTCGCCGAGAACGTCACGTCGGCCTGGCCGTTGGAGACGGACAGCACCACCTGCAGCGGACCCAGGTCCGGCGGGTTCAGGGTCAGCGACGCGGTCTGGTCCTCGACGCCGACCATGTAGATGACCTTCTGGCCGACCTGGTCGTTCCACGCATCCGTGCCGACGTGGGCCGACAGCTCTTCGCCGGCGGCCGCGGCGGCCTGGGCCGCTTCCAGCATGGCCGGCTGCAGCTGGGCGGCAGCGACGGTCGCCACCGGTGCCTGTTCCTTCTGGGCGAGCAGCGCGGCGTCGCGCGCCTGCTGCAGGCTGAATTCGGCCGCGTCCAGCTGCGGCTTGACCTCCGCCTTGACGTTGCCCAGCGTGGCGCGCAGGTCGGCCGTGGCCGCCGCCTTGTCCGCGCCGAGGTCGGCACCGGCGGCCGCGAGGGCCGGGTTCTTGATCGACGTGGCCGAGAAGATCTTCGCGCCGGCCGCATCGACGCCGGCTTCCTTGGCCACCGACTTCATCGCCGCCTGCAGTGCGGCCAGCTGGCCGGCGTCCGTGCGCTTGCCCTTGCCGGACAGTGCATCGAAGGCCTGGGCCGCGGTCGTCGTCTTGCCCGCGTCCGCGCCCGGCTTGTGCAGGCTGGCCATCAGCGCCAGCATGGCGCTGGCCGGGTCGCCCGCCTTGGCCGTGCTGTCGTCGTCGGCCTTGTCGTCATCGGCCTTGGCGGCGGCATCGTCCTTCGAATCGGCAGCGTCCGTCTTGCTGTCCGCCGGCTTGGCGGCCTGCTGCGGCGCGGCGTCGTCGGGTTGCTCGGGTTTCTCGGCTTCCGCCGGCTTGGCGGCATCCTGCTTCGCGGCCGGCGCAGGCGCGGGTGCCGGGGCCGGCGTGGACGCGAATGCGAGCATGGCGCTGAACTGGCTGCCGTCGCTGCCGCCATTGCCATTGCCCGTGCTGTGCGGGCGCTGGTTGATGCCGCCGGCGGTGTTGAGCTGCGGGGTAAAGGAAGTCGTGGTCATGTCGCTAGTCGCTCAGGTTAAAGGCGCCGGTCAGCGCCTGGCGCGGACTGTCCGGGCCGCGTGGTCGTCCATCATTTTCTGGTCGCGCTTGTTTTCGATCGCAAGAGCCTCGGCGGCCGCGCGCTCGTTCAGGGTCCGGTACGACAGGCGCTTGCGCTCACTTTCCTGCCACCCCTTCTTTTCCATGTCGGCCTTGACATGCGCATGCTTCAGCACTTCGCGCTGGCCGTCGATCGCCTGTTCCAGCTTGCCGAGGAAGGCGACGAAATTCTGGTACGCGAACGGCGTGATGCCTGCCATTTGCGCCGCGTCGAGCCGGTTCGCATAGTCGTCGCGGTAGCCGAGCAGCATCTGCAGCTTCTGTTCGCCCTCGTCGACGGCCTTCAGCGCCGCGCCCAGGCGCTTCGCGCAGGCGTCGGACTCGCGCTGGGCGAGGTCGATCAGGGTGTCGAGTGCGGATGCGTTGGCCATGGTAGATCAAGTATACCGATGAGCTTTACCGGCCAATCAGCCGAACAGCGAGGTCAATTCCCCCAAGCTCTGCAGCATGCCGACGTTGTCGTGGATTTCCTGGCACAGGAAGGCCTCGATGCGTTCGTGCAAGGCGATGGCCTTGTCCAGCACGGGGTCCGTGCCCGGCGCGTAGGCGCCCACGCTGATCAGGTCGCGCGAGCGCTCGTAGCGCGAATACAGTTGCTTCAGCGTGCGCGCGGCCTGCTGGTGCTCGCGCGACGTGATGCCGTGCATCGCGCGCGAGATCGATTGTTCGATGTCGATGGCGGGGTAGTGGCCCGCCTCGGCCAGTTTGCGGTTCAGCACGATGTGGCCGTCGAGAATACCGCGCGCCGCGTCGGCGATCGGGTCCTGCTGGTCGTCGCCTTCCGACAGCACGGTATAGAACGCCGTGATCGAGCCGCCGCCCGCCTGGCCGTTGCCCGCGCGCTCCACCAGCACGGGCAGTTTCGCGAACACCGACGGCGGATAGCCTTTCGTCGCCGGCGGTTCGCCGATGGCGAGGGCGATCTCGCGCTGCGCCATCGCGTAGCGCGTAAGCGAATCCATGATCAGGAGAACGTTGCGGCCCTCGTCGCGGAAGTGCTCGGCGATGGCGGTCGCGTAGGCGGCGCCCTGCAGGCGCATCAGCGGCGGCGAGTCGGCCGGCGCGGCCACGACGGCCGAGCGGGCCAGGCCTTCCTCGCCCAGGATTTGCTCGATGAATTCCTTCACCTCGCGGCCCCGTTCGCCGATCAGGCCGACGACGATCACGTCCGCCGTCGTGTAGCGCGCGATCATGCCCAGCAGCACGGATTTACCGACGCCGGTACCGGCGAACAGGCCGAGACGCTGGCCCCGGCCCACCGTCAGCATCGAATTGATGGCGCGTACGCCCACGTCCAGCGTTTCCGAGATCGGTACGCGGTCGAGCGGGTTGATGGGGCGCGCGTTGAGCGGGCCCATGTGTTCCGTGGAGACGGGCCCCTTGCCGTCCAGCGGGCGGCCGGCGCCGTCGACGACGCGGCCCAGCAGGCCCCAGCCGACGGGCAGGTGGCGGGCGCGGTCCATCGGACGGCGGCGCGGATGCGTCACGGTGCCGGGCCTGGGCATGCTCGCTTCGATCGGGAATACGCGCGAGCCGGGCACGACGCCTTCGACGTCCGATTGCGGCATCAGGAACAGGCGTTCGCCTTCGAAGCCGACGACTTCCGCTTCGATGCGGGCACCGGACGCGACCGGAATCATGCAGGCGGCGCCGACCGCGAGTTTCAGGCCCACGCATTCCATCACGAGGCCGGCCACGCGCGTGACGCGGCCCGACACCTGCATCGGCTCGACGAGATCGACCACGTTGGCGCAGTCGTTCAGGTAAGCCTTCCAGCGGCCCGTGTGCGTATTCATTCCAGCCAGTCCAGGTCCTTGCCGAGCGCATGCGTCAGGCGCTGCCAGCGCGCGCCGATCTGGGCGTCGATCTGGTTGCTGGCCGTGTCCACGCGGCAACCGCCACGCGCGATGCTGTCGTCCTCGACGATGCGCCAGCCGTTCTTGTCCAGCTCGTGGCCGATGCCGCTGCGCACAATCAGCGCGTCTTCCGGATGCAGCATCAGCAGGGCCGGTTGCTGCAGGTTCGGCAGGTAGTCGATGGCTTCGCGCACGATGGGGATGATCAGGTCCGGCTTGACGTCGAACGCCATGCGCACCATGCCGCGCGCGAGGTGCAGCGCGAGTTCCAGCACGTCGTTGGCGATGGCCTCGTCGGCCTGCGTGACGGCATCGCCGAACGTCGTGGCGAGCTGGCGCAGGTGTTCCAGTTCCTCGGCCGCTTCGGCACGGCCCAGCGCAAGGCCTTCCTCGTAGCCGGCGGCGTGGCCTTCGGCCTCGCCCGCTTCGAGACCTTCCGCATAGCCTTCGTCGCGCGCGGCGGCGCGGATCGCTTCGAGCTCTTGCGCGGTCGGCAGCTGGATCATGGGCTCCGACTGGGGCGGCGCCTCGTACGCGCGCGCGGCGGCCGCGGCAGCGGCGGCTTCCGCTTCGCGCTGGGCACGGACGCTGGGACGCTCGTCGCCGAACGACGTCATTTCCCAGCGTTGATATGCGGACTGAAACTCTTTTGAGATGGCCATCAGACGAACGAATCCTCACCTTTGCCGCCCAGCACGATCTGGCCTTCGTCGGCGAGGCGCCGGACGATTTGCAGGATCTGCTTCTGCTGGGTTTCCACTTCGGACAGGCGCACGGGACCTTTCGATTCCAGGTCTTCGCGCATCATTTCCGCCGCACGTTGCGACATGTTTTTGAAGATTTTATCGCGCAAGTCCTGCGACGCGCCTTTCAGCGCGATGATCAGCATTTCCGACTGCACTTCGCGCAACAGCAGCTGGATGCCGCGGTCGTCGATATCGATGATGTTGTCGAACACGAACATCTCGTCCATGATCTTCTGCGCCATGTCGTTGTCGTAGTTCTTGATGTTCTCCATGACCGAGCTTTCCTGCTCGCCGCTCATGAAGTTCAGGATCTCGGCCGCGGTACGCACGCCGCCCAGCGACGACTTCTTGATGTTTTCGTTACCCGACAGGAGCTTGGTCAGCACGTCGTTCAGCTCGCGCAGGGCGGCCGGCTGCACGCCGTCCAGCGTGGCGATGCGGAGCACGACGTCGTTGCGCAGGCGGTCCGTGAAGTGGGCCAGCACTTCGCAGGCCTGGTCGCGCTCGAGGTGCACGAGGATCGTCGCGATGATCTGCGGGTGCTCGTTGCGGATCAGTTCCGCGACGGACGGCGAGTCCATCCACTTCAGGCTCTCGATGCCGGAGGCGTCCTTGCCGCCCAGGATGCGGTTCAGCAGCACGGCGGCCTTGTCGTCGCCGAGGGCCTTGGTCAGCACCTGGCGGATGTATTCGTCGGAATCGAGGCCGACGGTCGACTGCAGGTCGACGCGCTCGCGGAATTCGCCCAGCACCGTCAGGACTTCCTCGTGCTGCACGGCCTTCATCTGCGCCATGGCGGCGCCCAGCTTGAGCACTTCGCGCGGGCCGAGGAATTTCATCACTTCGGCCGCTTCCGATTCGCCCAGGGCCAGCATCAGGATGGCTGCCTTGGTCGTGCTTTCCTTGTCCTTGTCCTTGTCGCTCATTACTCGGTCCCCAGCCATTCCTTGATCACGTTGGCCACGATGCGCGGATCGTTCTTGGCCATGTCTTTTGCCATTTCCAGGTTGCTCTTGTAGACCTGGACCTTCTGCTGTTCTTCCTCTTCACGCTGGATGCGGGCTTCTTCGTCCGGATCCGGCTCCGGTTCCGCTTCCGGCTCTTCCGGTTCCGGTTCGGGCGGGATCGCCACGGCTTCGTCGAACTTCTTGATCGCCGGCTTGAGCAGCGGCCGCACGAAGCGGAACCACAGGAAAGCCAGCACGAGGGCGATGAAGACGTAGCGTGCGATGTCCTTCGCCAGCGGCAGGTTGGCGGGATCCTTCCACCAGTCCGGCGCCTGCTCTTCCGGCTTGTCGACGCCGTCGAACGGGGCGTTCGTCACGTTCAGCGTGTCGCCGCGCGCCTGGCTGTAGCCCATCGCCTGCTTGACCAGTTCGTTGATCTGCGCGACTTCGGCGGCGCTGAGCGGCTTGACGACGACCTTGCCCGTCTTCGGATCGATGGTGCGGCGGTAGTTCACCACCACGCCGACCGTCAGGCGCTTGATGCCGCCCATCGGTTTCTGCTCGTAGCGGATGGTCTTGTCGACCTCGTAATTGGTCGTGGAATCCTTGCGGCTCGGTCCGGTGGACGCCTGGGCCTGGGCGGGCTGGGCGCCGCCGTCGAGCGGTGCGGTCGCCACGCCCGGCGGCTGGTTCGACAGCGCGCCCGGGATGCCGGACGGGTTCGTGCTGCCCGGACCGTTCTGCTCGGACGTCTGCTGGCTGCGGATCGCCTGCGGTTCCGGCGGCGAATTCGGCTTGTACATCTCGGCCGCGGTGTCGGTCTGGGCGAAGTCGACTTCGGCGGTCGCTTCGGCGCGCACGTTGTTCTGGCCGACGAGCGGGGCGATGATCGACTGGACCTGCTTGACGATGTTCTGCTGCAGCGCTTCGACGTATTTCAGCTGGTTCGGGTCGAGCTGCTTGCCGTTCTTGTTCGCGCTGTCCGACAGCAAGGTGCCGTTCTGGTCGACGACGGTCACGTTGGCCGGCGTCAGTTCCGGGATCGACGACGCCACCAGGTGCACGATGGCGCTGACTTGCGCCTGGTCGAGGGCGCGCCCCGGCTGCAGGTTCAGGAGGACCGATGCGGTCGGCTTCTGCTGGTCGCGCACGAACACGGACGGCTTCGGCAGCGCCAGGTGCACGCGGGCCGAGCTGACGGCGGACAGCGACTGGATCGAATTGGCCAGCTCACCCTCCAGCGAGCGCTGGTAGTTGACCTGCTCGACGAATTGCGACGTGCCCAGCTTCTGGTTCTCCAGCAGCTCGAAGCCGACGTTGCCGGCGCGCGGCAGGCCTTGCTGGGCCAGCTTCAGGCGCAGGTCGTGGATGCGGTCGGCCGGCACGAGGATCGCGCTGCCGCTGTCCGAGAATTTGTACTTGACCCCCATCTGGTCGAGCGAGGCGGTGATGGCGCCGCCGTCCTTGTCGGTGTAGTTGGAGAACAGCACCTTGTATTCCGGCGCCGACGTCCACAGCCACAATGCCGCGACGATGGCCACCACGCCGGCGATGGCGCCGCCGATGACGATGCGTTTACCGTTCGTCGTCTGCCAGAACTTCGGCTTCTCGTCGGCCGGGGTTGCGATGTCGCTGTCGAGGAGTTCTTCCGCTGTCGTTGCCATGTTGGGGGAGGGAATGGGTGTATGAACGCCATTATGGAGCCGTACGGCAACATTCAAACCCCGGAATAAGGCCCTGTTTACCGTGCTGCTCGAAGGCAATCGTTGCCCGGGCGCTGATATTCTGACAGCCTGAATCGATTTGTTTGACAGGCACTGGGAGAACGGACATGAACATCGGCGGCATCGACAGCAGCCGGATCGAAGCGATGATGGCGCAGCTGAAGTCGGCGGCACAAAAGCCGGCCGGCCCGGCGTCGCCGGCGGAGGCGCTGGGCGGGCTGGGCGGCATCGGCAAGCTGGGCGCTCCCGACGCGGCCGAATCATCGACCAGGGTCAGCTTCTCGGATGCGCTGAAGGCGTCGCTGCAGAACGTCAGCAATTCCCAGATACAAGCTGACGAGATGGGCAAGAAATTCGCGGCGGGTGACGATTCCGTCAGCCTGTCCGATACGATGATCGCGATGCAGAAAGCGAGCATCAACTTCCAGGCGACGGTGCAGGTGCGCAACAAGCTGGTGTCGGCTTATCACGACATCATGAACATGCAGGTGTGACGATCACTTGACCTCGACGCGTCCCTTCATCACCGGATGCAGCGTGCAGAGATAGTCGAACGACATCTTCGCCGGCACCGCCCAGCGCCAGGTCTTCCCGGGCTGCAGGTCGCCCGACTTGACGCCGGCCGCCGTCACGTTGTGGACGAACATGTCGCGGTTCTCCCACACGATCGTATCTCCCTTCCTGACCTGCACGACCTGCGGCGTGAACTTCATGCCGTCGATGACGACGTGGTGTTCCGCCGCGCCGGCCATGAGGGGCAGCGCACACGACGCGGCGAACAGCGTGGCAAATGCGGTCTTCACTTGAGTTCGGCCTGGATGTGCTTGGCATGCTCCAGGTGCGCCACGAACGCCGGGCGGACCTTGACGAGCAGGGCCTTCAGCTCGGCATTCGAGGCGTTCGGGATCAGCGTCTTGTCGAGTGCGCCGAGCACGGTCTCGTGGTACGTCACTTCGTTGTCGACATAGGCCTTGTCGAACGCCTTGCCGGACAGGGCGGCCAGCCGGGTGCGCGTCGCCGCGCCGTCCTTCGTCAGGCTCTTGCTGGTGTCGTTGTCCTCGGGCGTCACGTGCAGTTTCTGCACCAGCGCGACGGCCTGCTGGTTGACGCCGGCGTGATCGGCCACCATGCGCTGGGCGAAGGCGCGCACGTCCTTGTTCTGCGTTTTCGTCACGGCCTGCTTGCCGGCGTCGATGTCGACCGCATTGGCGGCGACGACGATGGCGGCGATCTGCGCATCGTTCGGGCCGGCCGCGTGGGCGGTGGCGCTCAGGGCGAGCAGGGCGGACAGCAGCAGCGGGGCGGATTTGTTCATGGCGGACTCCTGGAATGAATGGTTTAGGTGAAACAATCCATTCGATGCACGCTTTGGCGCGCGCGTTCCCGCTTCGTGTCAGGGGGACGGTTCCGCGTCCAGCCGGCGCCGGACCGCGTCGACGATCCGGTCGCAGCGCGCGCCGTCGAACCCGAACGCATCCTCGATCGCGAAATCGATCTCGCGCGCGAGCGCCTCGCGCAGCATGGCCCGCGCGCGGAAATAACGGGTGCGCACGGTCGCCGCGGGGATGTCCAGCGTGGCCGCTGTCTCTTCCACGGTCAGCTCTTCCACCGCGCGCAGCACGAACACCGTGCGGAAGGCGGCCGGGAGCTTGTCGATGCCTGTCTCGATCAGGCGCCGCGTCTGAGCGCGCAGCGCGGCCAGTTCGGGCTGCGCCGGCTCGTCCAGCCGGTCGCGGGGCAGGATCGCATCGGCCGAACCGAAATCCGCGCCCAGTTCGATAACGTCGGCGAGCCGCCCGGTCTTGCGCTGGCGCATCAGCGCGGCATTGACGACGATGCGGGTGAGCCAGGTGCCGAGCGCCGAGTCGCCGCGGAACGCGGGCAGGGCGCGATAGGCCTGCAGATAGGCATCCTGGAGCGCATCCTCGGCTTCCGCATCGTCGCGCAGGACGCTGCGCGCGACGCGGTAAAGGCGGCGGTTGAAGCGCCGCATCAGATCGGAGAACGCGTCGCGGTCGCCGGCGCGGATGCGGCGCAGCAGCGCGTCGTCGTCGAGGGAAGAGGGGTTCGGTGCGGCGGCCTGCATGGGATCTCCTGGTCGTATGCCTGACGATTGGATGCGGGACAGACGCCCCGCGTTCCCGCCTTCAGGATACTCGCAGGCCATTACACAAATTCGGGGTCAGAGCCCTTTTTCGATCAAGAGCCAACGGGTATTAATCCGTGGGGACCGACGTCTGTCGTCAGCGCCCGCGCCCTTGTCTACGCAGGCCAGCTAGCGAACAGCGCTGGTGATCAATTGTTCAGAAAAGTGCTCTGACCCCGAATTGTCAGGCCAGGCCGGCCAGGCGGGCGTTGCGTTCGCGTTCCAGCTTGGTGATGTAGCGTTGCACGGCGGCCAGGTTGCCGCGCGAGATGTCGACGAACTGGCAGCCGAGGCGGCGGCTCGTCTTGTTGTTGAGCAGCGTCATGTCGATCGAGTTGCGGACTTGCAGCGAGCAGGTCACCGGGCCGATTTCCGGCAGGTCGATGCGGCAGTTCGGGAAGGTGTCGCCGATGGTCGTGCCGAGCTGCAGCTTGCTGTCGTGGATCGCGACCCCGCCGCAGCTGATGTCGGCCAGCGGGAACACGGCGACGCCGCCGCCCAGCTCGGCCGGCAGGGGGATCGTCGCCCGCACGGGATTCGTCACCGGCGTCGGCATGCGGTAGAACTCGCGCCGCTGCAGGCGGATCAGGCTCGCGGGAATCGCGGCGGACAGCGCGGTCCCGCCTTCGAATTGCACTTCGCGCAGGTTGTCCAGGCCGAATACGATGCGGATCTTGTCCAGCGACGTGTCGCACCGGACCGTGCCGGCCGCCACGATGCGCGTGTTCTGCTCCGGGCTGACGGAGCAGTCGATGACGACGGTGCCCGCATCCGGATCGACGGCCAGCAGCGACGTGACGCAGACGTCCGCCTCGCCCTTGATCAGCATGCGGATCAGCTGGTTCTTTTCGGCGATCTGGCGCAGCAGGGCCACGATCTCCCTGGGCGACTCGACTTCGTAGTCGTGCCAGGCTTCTAATTCGGCGTCAGTGATTGCTTGCATCTGTGTCAACCGGAGTGCTTTCTTGGGGTGGGAGGAGGCGTGCCGTGTCCGGTGCGGGCGGTGGTGTCTGCCCGGAAACTTGCGCGGATTCAATATAATAGAGCCAGGCCAATAGTTCGGCAATGGCGCGGTAGAGGGCCGGCGGGATCTGGCGGTCGAGATCGACTTTCATCAGCAAGGCCACCAGTTCCTTCGATTCGTGCACGAACACGCCGGCCTCTTGCGCGCGGCCGATGATCTGTTCGGCGACGAGACCCTTGCCCTTGGCGACGACCTTCGGCGCGGCATCGCCGGCACCGTAGGCCAGTGCCACGGCGCTCTGGCGGCGCGTCGGCTTATCGTTGTCCATCGTCATGGATGGTGAGCGTGGAGAGCGGCGTGCCGGCCGCGTCGAGCGCATCGGCCAGGCGCGCGCGCTGCGCATCCAGCAAGCCTTTGACCGATTCGTCCTCGGCATCGAGGCGGATGTGCAACTGGCCGCCGGACAGCACGACGCGCGCCGCCACCTCGCCCAATGCGCCGAAGCGCAGGCGCAGGCTGCTCTGCCACGTGCCGCCGTGTTCGTCATCGTCGCTGCCATCCTGGCGGCCGGAAGCGTCCCGTTCGACATCCCACTGCATGTCGCGGCCCGGCCACAACTGGCCCTGCCAGGCGGCGCGGCCCTGTTCGTGTGCATTCAGCTGCAGGTTGATGAACTGGGCCGTGTTCGGATCGGTGGGCGGCGGCATGCCGCGCGCCTGCGGTTCGGCCGCGAGGTCGGCGCGGGGGCGGGCGCCTTCGGCCCATTCGGCCACGTGCGATTCGTAGAACAGGCCGCTCTTGCCGAGGCCGTCCTTCAGCGCCTGCGCGATGGCGCCGGCGTCCGTCGACGGCCCGCCCAGCAGCGGCGTGCGGCCGACCGCGGCGGTGGCTTGTGTGTCCGCTTTCTGCGCGGCCGCGATGACGTCGCCCAGCATCTTGCCGGCCGTGCTGAGCGACGTGTTGGCGCCGTCGGCCGCGCCGCCCGGCAGTTGCGCGAGACCGCGCGTGCCCGCGAGCAAGGCGGCCGTGCGCGTCAGCGCGGCGGCATCCTTGCCTTCGAGGTAAGCGAGCGTAAACGCCTGCGGGCTGGCGCCTTCCGGCAGCGGCGGGCCGGCTTCGGCGAAGGCGGGGGCCCCCTGGCCCGTCTGGACCTGGAACATGGGCCGCGGCGCGACCGTCACGAGGGTCAGCGGCACCTGCGTGCCGACCTGGGCGCCCTGGGGCAGCGGCATGCGCGCCGCCATGTCGTTGATGCGCACGACGAAGCTGCCGTCGGGCAGTTTCGCCAACACGTCGGCCGGCATCGACTGGCCCACGAGGTTGGCGAGCGCGCGCGCAAAGGCTTGCTGGCGCGGGTCGCCGACGGGTAAGGCGGGACGGGCTGCCGCGACCGGGGTCAGCGAGACGCTATCGCGCGGCAGCATCGTTCAGGTCAGACGCCGTAGGCGCGCGCGACGCGGCGTTCGACGGTCTTGTTCGAGATCATGGCCTGCAGCTTCGCCATCCACGGCTGGGTCAGGTCGCGGATCTTGCGGTCGGAATCGAGCATCTTGCGGATGGCGTTGACCTTGCGCACGCGTTCCTGGCCGGCCAGCGGCGTGTCGCCATTGTCCTTCAGCTGGCGCACGCAGGCGGCGCACTGGTGTTCGAGCTGGAGCAGGCGGTCCCAGTCGGCCGCGGCGGCGGCGGCCAGCATCTGGTCGGTGATGCCGACCATGGCTTCGTACAGCGAGGCGATTTCGGTATTCGTCATCATCGTCGTGGCTCCCATCATGCGCTCGCCAGGGTCGGGGCTTTCGGCATGGCCGTGGGCGCGGCGACCTGCTGCGGCTGCTGGACCTTGTCGCCGATTTCCAACCACGCGCCGCGCAGGTCGGCCAGCAGGCCGTGCACTTCGTCGATGATGGTCACGTCGTTCTTCAGGTTCGCGTGCAGGAGGCGGCGGCTCATGTAGTCGTACAGGGCGTCGAGGTTGGCGGCGATCTCGCCGCCGGCGTTCTTGTCGAGCGACGCGCGCAGGCCGTTGTCGATGATCGAGATGGCTTTCGAGATGGCCGAACCCTTGGCGGCGATGTTGCCGGCGGCGATGTTCGTCTTGGCGCCGAGCAGCGCGACGAGGGCGCCGTCGTACAGCATGACGATCAGCTTGTGGGGCGAGGCCGACGTGATGCCGGTCTCGAGGCTCACGTTGTGATAGGCGTTGACGCCGCGTTTCATGTTTCCAAACATGGTGGTTCTCCAAAAATCCAGTTATCGGTTGGCCGCGAGGGCTGCCAACTGCTGCGTCAGATAGCTTTGGGTGCTTTGCATCGACTGCAGCATGGTGTCGAGCGAGGTAAATTGTTTTCGATACATGGCTTCCAACTGGGTCAGGTGATCGCTGAAGGCGTCGCGCTGTTTGGCCACTGCCTTGATGCTGGCGTTCAGGCCGTCGGTCTTGCTGTTGAGTATGCTGTCCTTGCCCGTGAAGCTCGAGGCCAGGTTCGTCAGCTGGTAGGCATAGCCTTGCGAGAAAGTCACCGTGCCGCGGTCGCCGGCGGCGCCGCTCTTGACCGTGATCTGGATTCCCGCAGCGGGCGAACCGGCGGCCGCCGTCAGCGACTGGCCGTTGCCCGTCGCGGCGACGCTGCCGATCGTGCCTTCGATGTCGGTGCCGACGGCCGGCGTGGCGCCCCCGAAGAGGTCGCTGACCGCCGTACCCGTGACGCCGACGATCGAGATGTTCGACGTCGAGCCGTATTTGCTGGACGAGATCGACAGGTGACCGGTGCCGTCCACCGAGGTCTCGACCGCGTCGCCGGCGTTCGCGAACACGCTGTTGCCGTTGATGGCGGCGCGCAGCATCGAGGCCAACTGGTCGTTCGTGTACGTGCCCGACGGAACCTTGATGTTCTGGACTTTCGTATCCGTGGCCGGATCGGTCTGGTTCAGCGTGACGGTCCAGGTCGTGTTCGGCGCGATGATCGTGGAGCCGGACAGGGGATTGGCGCCGGTCAGCATGCCCTGCGTGGCCATGTGCGTGACGTTCACGGCGTACTCGCCCGGCTTGGTGGCCGCCGTCGACTTGTCGAACGTGATGTTGCCGTCGCTGGCCGCGCCGACGGCCGCGAACAGGCCGCTGATGCCGCTGAAATTGCTCGACATGGCGTTGTTCAGCTTGGTCGAATCGACGGCCAGGCTGCCGTCCTTCTGGAACGCCACGCCGATCTGGCCGAGGTTCGTCAGGTTGCTGTTCAGGCCTTCGACCTGCGTACCGAGCGCGCGCCGCAGCTGGGTCTGGATCGATCGCACGGCCGAATCGCCCTGCAGCGGGCCGCCCGTCTTGGTGTCGGCGTTGTAGCTCGTGAGGCCGCCGATCGTCTTGTTCAGGTCGTTGTACGCCTTGACGAAGCCATTGATGGCGTCCGTCACCGAGCTCTTGTCCTGGGACACGGTCAGCGTCGTGCTGCCGGTCGAGGACAGGTCCAGGCTCACGCCCTGGATCACGTCGTCCACCGTCGTGTCGGCACTGCTGACGGCGATGCCGTTCATGGTCAGCTTGGTGTCCTGCGCGCCGCTCGTCTGCGTGAGGGCTTGCGTGCCGTTCGGATCGTAGGCCAGCATGCTGGCGATGCCGGCGTTGACGGGGCCGCCGTCGGCGCCGTCCACGCTGATCTTCATGGCCGACTTCTCTCCCGTCCTGTTCGACGTGATCACGAGGTGGTACGGGTTGGCGCTGCCGTCCGACACGATGGTCGCGGTGACGCCCACGTTCGCCTTGTTGATGGCGTCGCGGATGCCTTGCAGGGTCTGGTCCTTCGTGTCCAGCGTGACGGTGCCGCTGGCCTGGGCACCGTCCTGGGTGAAGCCCGCGCCGAGGTAGCTGCCGGCGCTGCCCGCCGTGAGGCCGGCCGCGCCCGGGTTGTTGCCGCCGACGAGGATCTGGCTGCCGTCCTTCGAACTCAGCGTGATGCCCGCGGTGGCCGTGGTGTCCGAGCCCGCGTTGGCCGCGCCGGGAGCCAGGCCGATGCCGCCCGTGACGGTGCCGCTGACGGCTTCCGTGACGTCGATGTTGGAACCGTCGGCCGCGAAGAACTGCAGGTCGTGGGTGGCGGCCGAGCCGGTGAACGTGATGTTGGCGGCGGCCAGCTGGTTCTTGACGGTGTTGGTGCCGAGCGCGGTGTCGAGCGAGGCGGCCGTGACGGTGGTGCTGCCGTCCGAGCTGGCCAGCTGGACGCCGCCCACGGTCAACGCATAATTGCCGGAAGTGACCGCCACGTCGCCGAAGGTGCCGAACATCGTGGCCGAGGTGGACGTGATGCCGGCCTTGGCCGTGACGCCCGTCGTATCCGTTTCGTCGTTGATGGCCGAGGCGAGGTCGCGCGCGCTGCGCGTCGTGCCGTTCGTGCTGATCGCGGTGCCGTTGATGGTCAGCGAGCCGGTCGCGATGCCGGACGCCGCGCTGGCCAGGCTCAGCGCGGAGCCGGCCACGCCGAACGTGCCGCCGCCGATGCTGCCGAACTGGAACGTGAGCGTCGTCTTGGCGCCGTCGCCGATCTGCTTCATGTTGCTGGCCTGGCCGCCCGTCATGAGGCTTTGCGCCTGCGCGAGCTGGCTGACGTTGATCTTGTACTTGCCGGGCACGGCGCCGGTGCCGGCCGAGGCCGTCAGGAGGTCCTTGTTGCTGGACGAACTGGTCAGCGCGCTGAACGTACCGGCCGAGTTCAGCGTCGTCAGCGCGCCCTGAAAGGCGCCGACGGCCGCACTGACCTTGCCATACGCCTGCAGCTTGGTCTGGTAGTCGGTCGTCTTCTTGTCGTAATTGTCGAGCGGCGCGGATTCGGCCGCCATCAGCTTGCTGACGAGACCGTTGACGTCGAGGCCGGAGCCGATACCAGGTGAGCTGAGTCCCACGTGTTTCTCCTGTGAAAGCGATAATGTAAGTCATTATCGACAGAAGCAAACCTTACTTGAGAGTGGGAAATGTGCGTTATTTCCGTGCCGAACTATACGAGCACTGGAAATGGACGGGGAAGGAGAGACCGTCAAGCGCGGGCCGTGGCCCGCGCCTTACGGCAGAGCATGCAACGAACGTTCAGGCAGTCTGGTTGATGAGCAGACCTTGCTGCATCTTGTCGATCGATTTGGCGATCTGCAACGCTTCCCTGGAAGGGATCTGGCGCACGACTTCCTTGGTGTTCTGGTCGATCACCTTGACGACGATATCCTTGCTGTCTTCGTCGATCGAGAATTGCAGGCTTTGCGACGAACCCAGCATCGCGTCGTTCATCTTCTTGACTGCGGCCGACACGTCCTCGTGCGACGGCTTGACGCCGTCGGCGGGCTTGCCCGTGCTGGTCGCCTCCGTCGCCCCGGCCGACGGCGCCGGCTGGGTCGGGCGGTCGTCCACGCGCGAGGGGGTGGATGAAGCCACTGGTTGAATGTTCATGATCATTCCCTAGCAAAAATTCCCCGGCTGAATTACTTCAGCCGAGGAATCACTTTACACCGCTATCGGGGCTTATTGCGACTGGTTAGCCACGCAGCAGCGACAGGACACCGTTCGGCAGCGAGTTGGCCTGGGCCAGCATCGAGGTACCGGCCTGCTGCAGGATCTGGCCACGGGTCATGTTCGCGGTTTCCGAAGCGAAGTCGGTGTCGACGATACGGCTGCGCGATGCCGACAGGTTCTCGGTCGACGATTGCAGGTTCGAGATCGCCGAGCCGAAGCGCGACTGCAGTGCGCCCAGTTGTGCGCGCTGGTTGTTCACCGAGGACAGGGCGGCGTCGGCGATCTTGATCGCCAGCTGGGCGCCGTCGAAGGTGCTGACGTCGATGTTTGCGACCGAGTTCAGCTTCGACGAACCGGCGGCGCCGGCGCTGTCCAGCGACAGGCTGCTGGCGTCCTTGATCGAGAAGCTCTGCTCCGAATCCAGCGTGATCTGGCCCTGGACGACGCTCGTGCCGGCGTTGTCGATGGTCATCTTGTTGGCGGTGTCGGCGGTGCCGTCGACCTTGTAGTTCGCCACGTCGACCGTGTTGCCGGTGGTCGATTCGTTGTCCAGCTTGATGTTCTCGCCGTTGGCGTTGGTCAGCTTGATGGCGCTGTTGGTGGCATCGTACGACGCGGTCACACCCGTCTTGGCAGTCTGCGCGTTGAAGGCGCTGATGGCCGATGCGGCGTCGTCGGCGCTCAGTTTGCCGCCGGAGCCGGCCTTGCCGGTCGAGAACGAGATCGTGACGGCATCGGTCGAGTTGTCCGAATTCAGCTTGATCGTGTACGCCTTGTCTTGCGCCACACCCAGCATGGCATTCGTCTGGGCGCTCGCGGTGACGCCGGTATCGCCGCTCTTGGCGTTGATGCTGGCGGCCACGGCCTTCGAGCTGTCGTTGTCGTTGATGGTGACGTCTTTCGAACCCTGGAAACCGTTCACGGTCAGCGCACCGCCGGTATAGAGGCCATCGGCGGTGGGTTTCGGTGCGTCGTTGGCGAGGCGGTTGTCGCCGTAGGTCGACGTGGTGAAGTTCGAGCCGGTCATCGAGATCAGCTGGTTGGCGTTCGCGCCGACCTGGAAATTCGCGGTGCCCATCGAGCCGTCCAGCAGCTTGGTGCCGTTGAATTCGGTGGTGCCGGCGATGCGGTTCAGTTCCGAGGTCAGTTGCGTCACCTCGGTCTGCAGGGCTTTACGGTCGCTGGCCGAGTTCGAGGAGTTCGAGGATTGCACGGCCAGTTCGCGGATACGCTGCAGCATGTCGCCCGAGCTCGACAGGGCGCCTTCGGCCGTCTGGGCCATCGACACGCCGTCGTTCGCGTTGCGGGTCGCCTGGTTCATGCCACGGATCTGCGAATTCATACGGTCCGAAATCGCCAGACCGGCGGCGTCGTCTTTTGCGCTGTTGATGCGCAGGCCCGACGACAGGCGCTGGATCGAGGTGTTGAGCGAGGATTGCGAGGTGGACAGGTTACGCTGAGCGTTCAGGGATGCAACGTTGGTATTGATAACGGACGACATGGTGTCTCTCCAGACTTGGTCTTGCAGGGTGTGGCGACGTGCCACTCAGAATCACTTTGGTCTGCCACGCTGTTCTGTGACATTCAAACCGCTGTTGATGCAGGTAACGGTGCTCTACGGAAAAAGTTTAGAGGGCGAGAGCGAAAAAAATCGAAATTTTTGTGTCGTCGCCGGAAGCGGGCCTGCCTTGGCGGCGACGAATTCGGGAACTTTAGGGTGAAAAAAATTATTTTTTCGTGGCCGGGCTTGTCAGTCAGCCACCACCACGCGGTTCTTGCCGGTCTGCTTGGCCTGGTACATGGCCTTGTCCGCGCGCGCCATCAGGCTGGCCTGCTCCTCGTTCGGATGGCGCAAGGCCACGCCGCACGAGAACGTGATCAGCATCTTCTCGTTTTCATGCAGGAAGAAATGCTTCGTCAGCTCGCGCTGCACGCGCACCATCGCGGCCGATGCCGCTTCGACATTCGTTTCTGGCAACAGGATGAGGAATTCCTCGCCGCCGAAGCGGGCGATCACGTCCATCGAGCGCAAGGTGTCCCGCACGACCTTCACGAGGTGGCGCAGGGCGTTGTCGCCCGCGAGGTGGCCGTAGGTGTCGTTGAGCTTCTTGAAATTGTCCAGGTCGAGCAGGGCCACGCACAGCGGTGTGCCGCGGCGGTCGGCGCGCGCGCTTTCGCGCTCGAACACGTCGTCCAGGCCGCGCCGGTTGAGGCTGCCCGTCAACTGGTCCTCGCGCACCAGTTCGCTCATGTGCTGCAGCTTCGCTTCCAGATCCTTGATGCGCGCCTCCGCTTCCTGCACCTCCTGGTGCGCGGCCAGCATGCGGTCGCGCGAGGCCATCGCCTCGGCCTGCACGATCTTCGTTTCGCGCAGCACTTCTTCCAGCACCACGTTGAGTTCCTCGATATTGCCGGCACCGCGGATGCGCTCGGAAAAGCCGCCGATCTTTTCGTGGAAATCGCCCGTCGACGCCGCCACGGAACCGAGGCGGTCGATGAACGTCATCATCATGTTCTTGACGGTCGCCTTGACGTCCGCGATGCCGTGTTTCAGCTGGCCCTGCTTGTAGATGACGTCCTTCAGGCTGCGCGTGGCGTCTTCCAGCGCGCGATGGTCGAGCGGACCGGCGATCAGGTCCTGCACGGCGGCGATCTGGCCGCGCATCCAGCTGTCGTCGTCCAGCAGTTCGGATACGTTTTCCAGCAGCAGTTTAAAGAGGCGCAGCAGCAGTTCCTGCTGTTCGGCCGTGTCGCCGCTCTTGAGTTCGATCTGGTAGCACAGGTCCTTCAGGCGCCCCGCGATTTCCTGCAGCGCTTCCTCGCTGTGCGCGACCTTGACGGCGGCGCCCAGCGATTCCGCTTCGCCCGACAGGTTCGGGGTGCCCGCCAGCAGCGACGCGACGGCGAACGTCAGCGTGCGGCTGAGCAGGTCGCGCAGCAGCTTCGCTTCGCCGTTCTCCACGCCCAGCGACATCGCGGGGTGCGTGTGGCGGCGCAGGTGTTTCTCGGCCAGCTGAGACAGCGTGCGTGCGTAGCCGTCCCAGTCGCGCTGCTTGACGGCGCGGTTGAAGCGGGCGCCGAACTCGGCCAGTTCGCCGGGCGTGTCGGCCAGCTTGTGCGCGAAGCCGGACAGCACGTTTTCCGCGCCCGGGTCTGCGGGAGGGGCTGGAGGCGGCAGCACGTCGACACCGGCGATCTCGTTATAGATCTCGCGATAGGCGTCCGGCGTCGGCGCGATGCGCCGCGTGGCGAGCCGGCGGAACGCTTCGCGTGCGATTTCCGCAGGGTTCAGGCCGGGAACCCCCGGCGGGCGTGGTGGACTGGACATTTTGGACGTTGCAATATGGAATTCTTATTGTCGCCATGGTAAGCCGCTGCCAAAAAATCAAATCGCAGATCAGACGCGGAATTACCACTCTTTCTCACCGACTGTATTGACAAAGCATAATTCAGTCAATGAGCTGGTTGCGGATGGCGTAGTGGGTCAGTTCGGCACTGGTCTTGAGTTTCATCTTGGCCAGCAGGCGCGAGCGGTACTCGCTGACCGTCTTCACCGACAGCGAGAGTTCGCGCGCGATCTCGCTGACGGTCTTGCCGGAGGCGATCATGGTGAGGGTCTGGTATTCGCGGTCGGACAGCGCTTCGTGCACGGGCGCTTCGTGGTTCTCGCCCAGCTGGGCCGCCAGCACCTGGGCCAGCAGGGCGCTGACGTAGCGCTGGCCGCCCGCCACCTGGCGGATCGCGTTGACGAGTTCCTTCGGCGCGCTCTGCTTGGTCAGATACCCGGCCGCGCCCGCCTTCAGCGAGCGGATCGCGTACTGGTCTTCGCGGTGCATGGACAGCATCAGCACGGCCAGGTCCGGCTGTTCGCTCTTGATCTGCTTGAGCACTTCGATGCCGTTGCGGTCGGGCAGGGAGATGTCGAGCAGCACCACGTTGCAGCGCGATTTGCGGAACAGCTTGACGGCGTCGAGGCCGGTCTCGGCTTCGCCCGCGACAACGATGTCACGCTGTTCGGCGAGGATTTGTTTCAGGCCTTCGCGCACGATGGCGTGGTCGTCTGCAATAAAAACGCGGATGCTGGCTTTTTCTGTCATGCTCGGGTGGTTTCGCTGCGTCCGGCCGCGGGGGCGGCCAGCCTGATCTTGACGACGACCATCGTGCCGCCTCCAGGGGCCTGCGACAGGGTGAGCGTGCCGCCCAGCGCCCGGGCGCGTTCGCTCATGCCGCGCAGGCCGAACGACTGGGGCTTCAGGCGGTCGGCAGGCGTGATGCCGCGGCCATTATCGCAGATGCCGAGCGTCAGGTGCTGGCGCTGGCGGCGCAGGCTGACCGTCACGCGCGTGGCGCCCGCGTGTTTCGCGATATTCGTCAGCGCTTCCTGGAAGATGCGGAACAGCGCGGCCGCCTGGTCCGGATCGAGGTCGATTTCCTTGTCGGCGCTGCGGAACACGCAGGCGATGCCCATCTGCTTTTCGAATTCGCGCGCCTGCCATTCGAGCGCGGCGACGAGGCCCAGGTCGAGCGTGCTGGGACGCAGGTCCAGCGAGATGCGGTGCACGGCCTCGATCGTGCGGTCGACGAGGTCGTCCAGGTAATCCGCCTTGTCGCGCAGGGCCGGATCGTCCGGCAGGCGCGCGGCGAGCATGGACAGCGCCATCTTGATCGCCGTGAGATTGCCGCCCAGGTCGTCGTGGATCTCGCGCGCGATGCGGGCCCGTTCCTGTTCCTTGACCTGCTGGATGTGGTCCGTCAGCTCGGCCAGCCGCGCGCGCGACCGCCGGGTTTCTTCCTGCTCCAGCTTGCTCGCGGTGACGTTCGTCATGATGCCGTCCCACTGGACACCGCCTCCAATCAGCGGCAGCGGCGTCGCGCGCAGGCTGATCCATTTGACGTCGTTCCACGCCTCCACGCAGATGCGGCCTTCCCAGTTCCACGCGGCCAGCGCCGTCTTCGACGCCTCCATCGCGTCCTGGTAACCCTTGCGGTCCTCCGGCAGGATCAGGCGCAAGAAGCGCTCGGGATCCTGTTGCAGTTCCGACACCGACAGGCCCAGCAGCGCCGTGCACCCCTCGCTCAAATACGGGTAGGCCATCGTGCCGTCCGCATGCAGCACGAACTGGTAGACGAGCCCGGGCGTGTGGTTGACGACGGCATTGAAGCGCGCCTGGTATTGCTCGAGCGCCATGCCGGCCGCCAGTTCCAGCGACAGGTCGTCGCCGATCGCGAGGATCAGCGACCGGCCGTCGCGCACGATGCGCAGGAAGCACAGCCTGATCGGATACGTGGTCCCGTCGGCGCGGCGATGGCGTGTGCGCAGGCTGACCTGGTCGCCGATCTCCTGGCCCAGCGAGCCGATGAGGGCAACGAGTTCGGCGCGGTCGAGCTGGGGCGCCAGGTCGAGCGGCGTCATGCCGCACAAGGCCTTGGGCTCATGGCCGAGGTTGCGGCGCGCGGCCTGGTTGACGTCGACGAGGCGCAGCGTGTCGGCGTCGAACAGATAGATTTCCGTGGTGGACGCCTGCATTGCGGGCGCGAGGATGGGGGCATGGGTCAAGGTATCCGGGCTCATGGTCATGTCATCGGTCTGTCGGTTGGCGCCGGCGCGCGCGCCATTGGACCACGAACCGGCGCAGCACCCGCACGAGGCGGCTGGCATGGCGGCCGCTCGCGTCGGCCGGCCTTGCGCGCAGCCGGCGCAGCAGGCGCCGGTAGCCGAGCCGCAGGCCGCGCGCCGCCCGGCTGGCCAGGTGGCAGGCGTGGCTCGTGCGCCAGTAGTCGAGGCAACGGGTCTTGGCGCCCATGAACCAGTCGTGGCAACGCGCGAACCAGCCGACCGCCAGCAAGGTCGGCAAGGTCAGCACATAGATCCGCGCCACGACGGCCGCGCCGCCCACCTTCGCCACCACGATGGTCGCGATGCCGGACAACGCGTGGCCATGGGCGATGGCGAGCAGGGCCAGCAGCTTGACCGGAAACAGCACCAGGCCGGGCAGCACGAAGGCGCACAGCGCGGCGTACGGCGGCAGGGTGCGCACGCGCGCTTCCAGCGCCGCCAGCGCGGGCCAGCGCGCGAGCGCCCGCGCGAGGCGCATGCCGAGATCCCAGCACCATTCCTCGACGAGCAACACCACGGCCGCCAGGTACACCAGCGGCGCGAACATCCGGCTGCGTGGAGAGGCTCGTGTCATGGCCTCATGATACGGGAAAACGCGAACGGCACAGGGGCGCGCGCGTGTTGTCGAAGGCGCTACAATAGACGCATGAACAAGGCATTTGTAAAAGAGTCCGATAACGACGACGATGACGAAGCTCTGGCGCTCGCCCAGGCGATACCCGCCGGATCCAAGAACTACATCACCCCGGCCGGCCACAAGGCCATCAAGGACGAGCTGCTGCAGCTGATCGACGTCGACCGTCCGGAAGTCGTGCGCGTCGTGCACTGGGCCGCGTCCAATGGCGACCGCTCGGAAAACGGCGACTACATCTACGGCAAGCGCCGCCTGCGCGAAATCGACCGGCGCATCCGCTTCCTCACCAAGCGCCTGGATTCCGCCTTCGTCGTGGATCCGTCCGTCCACTACGGCAACGACCAGGTGTTCTTCGGCGCCACCGTCACCTATGTCAACAAGGCTGAAGAAGAGCATACGGTCACCATCGTCGGCATCGACGAACTGGACCCGCTGAAAGGCAAGATCAGCTGGGTCTCGCCGGTGGCGCGCGCACTGACCAAGGCGCGCGAAGGCGACGTCGTCACATTGCATACGCCGCAAGGCAATGACGAGCTGGAAATCCTGAGCGTCGAGTACCCGGAGCCTGTCGCGGACTGATCCGGCTGGTGGCACGGGGCGCGCGGCGCGATGGTGCCGCGGCTGGTAAGATGGCGGTTTCTGCTTCCCGCATCCCATGAACCGTTCCACCGACGTTGCGTCCGAAGCCGATCCGCTGAGCGCCCTGCGCGCGGCCACCGCCACCCGCCACGCGGCGCTCGACGCCGGCCTGCCGATTGGGGCGCCCGACGCCTCCCTGCACGACTACACCGCCCACCTGGCCCTGCTGCGGACCTGGCTCGCGCCCCTGCACGCCTGGCTGGCCGGATTCGCGGATGGCCCGCCATTCGAACACGCAACACGGCTGGCCCGGATCGACGCCGATCTCGCCGAGGCGGGGCATGCGTTGTCGACCACGCCGGCCGACACCGGCACGGATGCCGTCGCCTGGCCGGCAACGGCCAGCCTCGCCTACCGCTGGGGTGTGCACTACGTCATCGAAGGCTCGCAACTGGGCGGTGCCGTGTTGTACGAGCGCCTGCGCGACCGCCTGGCGCCGCACGGGCTGCGCTACCTGAAGGGCGACGACGCCGGCCCCGGCCCCCGCTGGCGCGTCTTCATGCAGGCATTGCGCGCCAGCGTGCGCACGCCGGCCGAGATCGCGGACGCCTGCGCCGGCGCGTGCGCGGCCTTCGACCGGATACTCGGACTGCGCGGCGATCCGCGTACCGGTCTTGCGCATCCGGCATGGCCGCCTGCAACTCCGGTGGAACCGCCGCCGGCACGCGCCGGCACCGCCTGAGCGGACTGGACGCTCATTCGATGGCTTCGGCCAGCCGCAGCATCCACGCCTTGCCGTGATCCTTGCCGCCGTCGGCGAGCACGTCCTGTGCCACGCTCAGCGTGAAGACCTTGGCGTCCGTGAACCAGCGCAGCTCGGAAACGACCTGGCCCGTCGGCGCGCGCCGGATCGCGAACTGGGCCGGACAGCGGGCAGTGCCGTGCCGCACGGAGGCATTCATCAGCTCGCGCACGCCGAGGACGCCGCCGCCTTCGGCCACGTAGGCCCACTCGTGCAGCATGACGAGCACACCGTCGGGACGCCGGTACACGCGCTTCACGCTGCTCCACGGGCCGTCCTGGCCCGGCCCCTCGGGCACCACGCCCGCCAGCGTGTAGCCGGCGAGATCGCTGGCCGCGACATCCGCAGGCGGCACTGTCGCATGCGCAATGAAGCGATCCAGCGCGCCCTCCGGCGGCAACGCCCGCCAGTCGGCGCTTTCCAGGTCATGCGCTTCCTCGGACGTCATGTCGCCGTATAGTACGCCGTCGCCCGCGCGCAGGCGCCTCATGTCGTCGTCGACCGCGCGCCGTAATGGCGGCGGCAGCGATGCCAGATCGACCAATTTGGCTTTTCCAGGTTCAATTTTCGGTACGGGATCGGCCGCGTCCACTTTTTTATGGATATCCGCGCCGGCGTGAACGGTCAATAAAAAATAGCCGATCAGAAAAACCACCAGGTATCGGATCAATAACGCACTGTGTTCAGCGATCGGTGGCCGTATGCTCATTTCCGTTTCCAATAATAATTTTTCAAATCGAAACGTCTTTTTTACGCCTTTGTACGATGGTTCGGTCGAGTGAATATGCGGGATCGCGTCCTGTTCCGGTTTGCGCCACGCCAATAGTGTGTATTTGGTTTCCGGGGTTAATTAATTCCCAGAAATCAATATGCCGATAGAAAATAAATACATAGAATCCGGAAGGTTGAGGTTGCATAAAAATCCTCATATTTAAATAACGCATCATTATTTCGAACTGAAAAGAAAATGAGGAAATGATGAGGCAACTTTACGAATATCACCCTGTCGTCGGCTATCGCTACATTCCCCGTCTGCGGGTGCGGATCCTGCATGAAGGCGGCGGATATCTCATCCAGGTCAACGAACAGGGATTCCGCGCCGACCGGCCGTTCGCGCGGGCACGTACGCCCGGGCACCGGCGGGTCCTCGTGTTCGGCGATTCGTTCACGGCGGGCGATGCCGTGCCCAACCGCCAGCGCTATACCGAGCTGCTGGAAGCGCGGCTGCCCGACGCCGGCACGCCGCCCGTCGAGGTCTACAACTTCGGCCTGTCGTCGACGGGGACCGACCAGCAATACCTCATCTGGCGCGAATTCGCCCGCGACATCGAGCACGACCTCGTCGTGATCGCCGTCTTCGTCGAAAACATCCGGCGCGTCGCCGCACAATTCCGCCCGCACCACGACGAGCACGGCGTCGAGCGCCTGTATGCCAAGCCGTATTTCCGGATCGAGAACGGCACGTTGCAGCTGTGCCAGGTGCCGCCGCGGCGCGAACCGTACGAGGAACACGAGCTGGACGCCGCGCAGGCCGCCGCCGTGGACCACGGAGGACGCTTCCTCGTGCTGCGCAAGATGGTCACGAAGCTGGGCATGCGCGACATGGTCCAGCACCTCACGCAATACCAGCCGCTGCCGCAATACGACTCGCCCGCCAGCCCGGCCTGGCGCCTGATGCGCGCGATCCTGACGCAGTGGATCCGGGCGCTCGACCGGCCCGTGCTCCTGATGCCGCTGCCGTTGCCGCAGCACCTCGACGAGACGTGCGATGCCGCGCCTTACCAGGCCCGCTTCGCGGAACTGGCCGCCGACCTCGGCTGCCGCCTGCACGACCCGCTGCCCGACCTGCTGCGCATCGCGCCCGCCACGCGGCGCCGGCTGCGCTGGGACAAGGACATCCATTTCACGCCGGCCGGCCACGACGCGCTCGCGCGTTCGCTCCAGCCCGTCATCGCGGACATGCTGGGCGCAGGCCTGGCCCGCGCCAGCTGAGGAGGCGACATGGGCAAGACCATCCTGGGCATCGCCGGCTATTACCATGACGCGGCGGCGGCGCTGGTGCACGACGGCGAGATCGTCGCGGCCGCGCAGGAAGAGCGTTTCACGCGCCGCAAGCACGACCCGTCGTTTCCCGTCAACGCCATCAATTACTGTCTCGAAGAAGGCTTCGTCGATGCGGCCGACCTCGATGCGATCGTCTTCTACGACAATCCGCTGCTGACGTTCGACCGCGTCGTGCAGAACGCCTGCGCCGGCGCCCGGCACGGCGATGCCGCGGGCGCGCGCGACCTGTTCGTCCAGGCCGCGGGCGCGGTATTGGGCGACAAGATCTGGGTGAACGAGCACGTGCGCCAGACGCTCGGCACGCTCGGGCGCGCCGGCCGCGTGCTGTTCGCCGAGCACCACATGGCACACGCCGCCAGTGCCTTCTATCCGTCGCCGTTCGACAGCGCCGCCGTGCTCACGATCGACGGCGTCGGCGAATGGGCCACGACCACCCTCGGCATGGGCCACGGCCGCAAACTGGAACTGTTCGCCGAGATCGACTACCCGCATTCGCTGGGACTGCTGTACAGCGCGTTCACGAGCTTCTGCGGCTTCAAGGTCAATTCCGGCGAGTACAAGCTGATGGGGCTGGCACCTTACGGCCGGCCGCGCTACGCCGGCCGGATCCGCGAACACCTGATCGACGTCCGGACCGACGGCTCGTACCGGCTCGATATGGCTTGCTTCGGCTGGCTGGACGGCATGGCGATGCCCGGTCCGCGCTTCGCCGACCTGTTCGACGGCCCGGCGCGCCAGCCCGAGACGCCGATCACGCGGCGCGAGATGGACCTCGCGGCCAGCATCCAGCAGGTGACCGAGGAGATCGTGCTCAGGACGGCGCGCCACCTGCGCCGCCTGAGCGGGGAGCGCAACCTCGTGCTGGCGGGCGGCGTCGCGCTGAACTGCGTCGCCAACGGCAAGCTGGCCGCGGCCGGCATCTTCGACGATATCTGGATCCAGCCGGCCGCGGGCGATGCGGGCGGCGCGCTCGGCGCGGCCCTGCTGGCGCACCACATGGCGTTCGAGGCCCCGCGCCGGCGCACGGACCGAGGGGGCGACGCCCAGCGCGGCAGCTACCTCGGGCCCCGCTATTCGAGCGAGGAAATCCTCGCCTTCCTCGACCGCAAGGGCTATCCGTACCGGCGCATCGAGAACCGCGCGGAGCGCCTGGCCCTCGTCGCGGAGGCGCTGGCGGCGGGCAGGATTGTCGGCTGGCTGTCGGGGCGGATGGAATTCGGGCCGCGCGCGCTGGGTGCCCGCTCGATCCTCGGCGACCCGCGCAACCCGCGCACGCAGGCGACGATGAACCTGAAAATCAAGTTCCGCGAATCGTTCCGCCCGTTCGCCCCGGCCGTGCTGCGCGAGCGCTGCGCCGAGTACTTCGACTTCGACGGCGACAGTCCGTACATGCTGATGGTGGCGCCGGTGAACGCGACGCGCCGGCGGCCGATGGAGATGCAGGCATTCGAGGCGGGCGACGACGACATGATGGCGGTCATCAACCAGCCGCGCAGCGACGTCCCGGCCGTCACGCACGTCGATTACTCGGCCCGCATCCAGACCGTCGACGAGGACAGTCATCCGGAATTCCGTGCGCTGATCGAAGCGTTCGAACGGCTGACGGGCTGTCCGCTGCTCGTGAACACGTCGTTCAACGTGCGCGGCGAGCCGATCGTCTGCAGTCCGCAGGATGCCTACCGCTGCTTCATGCGCACGGAGATGGACATGCTGGTGCTGGAAGACGTCGTGCTGTGGCGCCGTGAGCAGCCGCCGTTGCCGGACGACGAAGACTGGAGGAAGACCTATGAGCTCGATTGATGACAAAGCACTGCGAGCGGGGTTGCGTACCCTTGCGGCCCCGCTGTTCGATGCCTTGACCGCCCACTGCGCGCCCGGCCAGGCACCGTTCCCGCTGGGCCCGAATCCGCGCCTCGCCAGCTATTACACGCAGCGCACGCATACGACGATGGACTTCGACGATTTCCTCGCGCCGTCATGCCTGGACGCCGATGGATTCGGCGCGCGCCTCGCGGCGCACTGGCGCGCGCACGGGCACCCCGAGCTCGCCGCGCACGCGCCGCAGGTGGCCGAGGCCGCGCGGGCCCTGCACGCGCTGTACGTGGCGGCGCGGCCGCAGGCGGAGCTGTCGCCCTATGTCTACCAGATGTTCTGAGTAGCGGCGCATGGGCAACCTCGATGTGGACATGGCGGCCGTGGCGCTGGCACAAGCGCTGCCGCCAGGCTTTATCGCCGTGCCGGCCACCACGCTGCCCGGCGGCGTCGAGGTCCCGGCTTTCGCCGTGGCGCGCTGGCTGGCGGCGTGCGGACCGGATGGACAGGTGGTGCTGAGCGAGACGCTGCCGTCTTGGGTGCGCATCGGCTACCACGCGGCGCGCCTGGCCTGTGCGCTCGCCGGCTTCGCATTGCTGACGGAACGGCAGGCGCTGGCCATCGCCCACGATATCGCCGGCCAGGCCGTCAACTGGACGGGCGGCGCCGTCGGCGACGGCCGGCTGTTCCAGGGATTGCACCTGGGCCGCCGCCACGGCCCCCAGGCGGCTTGCCTGGCATCGCCCGATCCGCTCGAGCGGCGCTGGTTCGTGCTGTCGAACGGGGAGCGCATCATTGATGCGGCAGGCAACGCGTTCAGCTGGGTGTTCGACGACGTGCAGGGCAACGCGGAAGGCATCGTCGCGCGCACGTTCCTGGCAGGCTCGCCCACCCTGGCGACCGCGCCCGGCGCGCCGATGCGGCAGGGGATGGGCTGGTGGCCGCGGGCGGGCCGCAGCTGGTGGGGCAGGGCGCTGGCGCGCGGCGGCAGCTGGTCGTCGCAGGAAGGCGCGGGGATCTTTACCGTCGTCGACGAGCGGCCGCAGGCGGAGCGGGCGTACATCGGGTTCCGGTGTACGCTGCCTTTGGGGTGGGGTATGTGAGGCCGGTGGCCTCGCATACGAGCGCGGAATTATGCCCGCTCGCGCTCCACGCGGTTGACGCTGGCCACGCGGCGCAGGTTGCGGATCAGGTGCGCCAGATGCACGCGATCCTTGACCTGGATCGTGAAGCGCAGCTGGGTCAACATGTGTTCGTCGTCCTCGTCCATGCCGACATACGTGATGTTGGCGTCGGACTCGCCGATCTCGGCGGCGACGCGGGCCAGGATGCCCTTTTCGTTGTTGATCAGCAGGCGGATGCGGCAGTCGAAGCGGCGGTTTAGTTCGCTGCCCCACTGGACCGGAATCCAGCGGTCCGGTTCCTTCAGGCGCAGGCGGTTCGCCTGCGAGCAGTCGGCCGTGTGCACGACCAGGCCTTGGTCGCGGCGCAGCTGGCCGATGATGTGGTCGCCCGGGATCGGCTGGCAGCACGGCGCCAGCTGCACGGCCACGCCTTCGCTGCCGTAGATCGTCACCGGATCCAGCTCGGCGCCATGGCTCGGTTGCGCGGGGACGGACGCGACGTCGCCGCCCAGCAGGCTCACGATGTGGCGCGCCACGAGTGCGGGCATGCGCTTGCCGATGCCGATGTCGGCGTAGACCTCGTCCATCGACTTGGCCGACGACTCCGCCAGCAGGCGTTCGATCATCGAAGGCAGAAGTTCGGTCTTGATGCCCAGCTGGCCCAGCGCCTGGCCCAGCAGTTCCTGGCCCAGTTCGACGGATTCGTTCAGGTTGATGGTGCGCAGGTGATGGCGGATCGCCGAACGCGCCTTGCCCGTGCGGACAAAGCTCAGCCACGTCGGGCTCGGGCGCGAGTCGGGATCGGTCTCGATCTCGACGATGTCGCCGTTGTGCAGTTCCGTGCGCAGCGATGCGGGTTCGTGGTTGATCTTCACGCCCACGGTGTGGTCGCCGATGCCGGTGTGGATGCTGTAGGCGAAGTCCAGCGGCGTCGCGCCGCGCGGCAAGGCGATGATCTTCGACTTCGGCGTGAACACGTAGACCGAGTCCGGGAACAGGTCGACCTTCACGTGCTCGAGGAATTCGGCGGAGTCGCCGGTCTGCTGCTGGATGTCGAGCAGCGACTGCAGCCACGCGTGCGTGCGCTGCTGCAGGTCCGTCATGTTCTGGTCGCCCGTCTTGTACAGCCAGTGCGCGGCCACGCCGGATTCCGCCGTGCGGTGCATTTCCTGGGTGCGGATCTGGAATTCGACCGGGGTGCCGTACGGGCCGATCAGGGTGGTGTGCAGCGACTGGTAGCCGTTGATCTTGCGGATCGCGATGTAGTCCTTGAACTTGCCGGGCATGGGCTTGTACAGCGCATGCAGGGAGCCGAGCGCCACGTAACAGTTCGGGACCGTGTCGACGACGACGCGGAAGCCGTACACGTCCAGCACCTGCGAGAACGACAGGTGCTTGTTGCGCATCTTTTTATAGATGCCGAACAGGGTCTTTTCGCGGCCGTAGACTTCGGCCGGCAAGCCGGCGGCGGACAGCTGGTTCTTGACGGCGTCGAGGATCTTCTTGACCACTTCGCGGCGGTTGCCGCGCGCGGCCTTGATCGCCTTCGACAGCGTGCGGTAGCGCAGCGGGTACAGGTGCGAGAACGAAAGATCCTGCAGTTCGCGGTAGATGTCGTTCAGGCCGAGACGGTGCGCGATCGGGACGTAGACTTCCATCGTCTCGCCCGCGATGCGGCGTTTCTTGGCCGGCGCCATCACGCCCAGCGTCCGCATATTGTGCAGGCGGTCGGCGAGCTTGATCAGGATGACGCGTACGTCCGACGCCATCGCCAGCAACATCTTGCGGAAGTTTTCGGCCTGCGCTTCGACGACGCTCTGGAACTCGATCTTTTCCAGCTTCGACAGGCCGTCGACGAGGTCGGCGACCTGCGGGCCGAAGCGCTCCAGCAGTTCCTCTTTCTTGACGTCCTGGTCCTCGATCACGTCGTGCAGCAGCGCGGCCATGATCGCCTGGGCGTCCAGCTTCCAGTCGGCGCAGATCTCGGCCACGGCGATCGGGTGCGAGATGTACGGCTCGCCCGACTTGCGGACCTGGCCGAGGTGCATCTCGTCCGAGAAGCGGTAGGCTTCCTTGACGCGCTTGAGTTCGACGGGGGTGAGGTATTCGGCGAGCTTGCCGGCGAGGTGCGTGATCGACGCGACGCCGGGAGCGGGCGCCGGTTCGGCTTCCTGCGGTTTGTTGGCGGGCCGGCCGGGCCGGCTCGCCTTGTTGTTGGTGCCCGAGTGGAGGGAGTCCGGTGACGATAAGCTCATACGTTATGACAATCAGCCGCAGTATGGAAACAGCATAACAGAATCACGGACTGACTCATGGACCACATAGGCTCAGGCACCGCCCGACTTACATCGGGACTTTTTTCAGCATTTCCAGACCAACCTTGCCGGCGGCGATTTCGCGCAGCGCGACGACGGTCGGCTTGTCCTTGGCTTCGACTTTCGGGGTGTGGCCTTGCAGCAGCTGGCGTGCGCGATAGGTCGCGGCCAGGGTCAGCTGGAAACGGTTCGGGACGTTTTTCAGGCAATCTTCGATGGTGATGCGGGCCATGTGGTGCTCCTAATGATCAGGTAACGATTCGGGCAGGTTCAAAGCGACTTCGATGCGGCAGGCAATATGCGAATGTTCTGTCTAGTCAGTCGGGGTCAGAGCCCAAGCGCGAAAACCGGGCTCTGACCCCGAAAATCACGAAAACCGGGCTCTGACCCCGAAAATCAAGAAGAATGGATTCCCAACTGGGCAAAGAGCGAGGCGTTGCGGGCTGCCTGTTGGGCGAAGCGCGAACGTGTCGCTTTGACAATCGCCTGCAGCTCGGACAGGGCGACGTTGAACTCTTCGTTGATGATAGCATACTCGAACTCGGGAGCGTGAGCGATCTCGCCCCCCGCAGCCAGCAGGCGGCGCGTGATGATGTGCGGCTCGTCCGTGCCGCGCTTGTGCAGGCGCTCTTCCAGCGCCGCGATCGACGGCGGCAGGATGAAGATGCCGGCCGCGTCCGGAAACTGCTTCTTCACCTGGCGCGCGCCCTGCCAGTCGATTTCCAGCAGGATGTCGATGCCCGTCTTCATTTCCTGTTCCACCGTCAGGCGGCTCGTGCCGTAGTAATTGCCATGCACCTCGGCCCATTCCAGGAATTCGCCGCGGTCGGCGCGGGCGACGAAATCCTCGGCGGTGGTGAAGTGGTATTCGCGGCCGTCCTCTTCGCCCGGACGCGGCGGGCGCGTCGTCGTCGAGATCGACAGCTTGATGCCCGGTTCCTGAGCCAGCAGCGCATTGACCAGGGTCGACTTGCCGGCGCCGGACGGGGCGGCGACGACGAACAGGCTGCCGGAGAAAGCGTTGGTGAGCATGGTGGGTTCCTTTGTTACGTGTTAATTCGATGGTAATGCATAGAACGCGTGACGGGTCGCCCCGGCCACGCGTTCCCCACGACCCGATCGGTCGCGCTTATTCCAGATTTTGAACCTGTTCCCGCATCTGCTCAATGAGCAGCTTGAGCTCCATCGACGCATCGGCCAGCTCCTTGACGGAAGCCTTGGCGCCCAGCGTATTCGCTTCGCGGTTCAGTTCCTGCATCATGAAGTCGAGGCGCTTGCCGACCTGGCCGCCCTTCTTGAGGATATGGCGGGTCTCGTTCAGGTGGGCCGTCAGGCGCGACAGTTCTTCCGAGACGTCGATGCGGATGCCGTACAACGTGACTTCCTGGCGAATCCGTTCGAAGACTTCCTGGCGCGTGAGCACTTGCGGGTTGCCGTGGCCGGCCAGGCCCAGCGCGTCCTGCATGCGCTCGATGGCTTTTTGCTGGAACTGGGCGATGACCTGCGGGATCAACGGGGTGATGCGTTTGACGATGGCTTCCATCGCCTCGATGCGCGCGACCAGCATCGCTTCCAGCGCCGCGCCTTCGCGCTTGCGGCTGTCGACGAAGGCGGCGATCGTCTTCGCGGCGAGGGCGGCGACGTCGGCCTGCAGCGATTCCTGGCCGATCTGCGCTTCCTCGATCACGCCCGGCCAGCGCAGCAGTTCCGCCACCGTCATCAGCGGGGCGGACACGAAGTGGCGCGTGACCTCGGTCTGCAGCCGCGCGAGGTCGGCCAGCAGCGTCTGGTTCAGGGCCTGGGAGCCGGTCGTGGCCTTGCGGCCGAACGACAGCCGCACCTCGACCTTGCCGCGCGTGATGGCCGCCATGATGGCGGAGCGCAGGTCCGGCTCCAGCGCGCGCAGCTCGTCGTTGATGCGGAACTGGAGGTCGAGAAAGCGCGAGTTGACGCTCTTGATCTCGATCGTCAGGGTGCCGGCAGCGCCTTCGCTTGTGGCGACCGCATAACCTGTCATGCTAGAAATGCTCAATGGAGTCCCCGATTTCCGGAATCTGCTTCGCCGGCCGCAGCGCGGTGCGGGTGGCGCCGCGCGCTGTGGTTTTGCGAGATTCCCTTATTCTTTACAAAGCGGTGATTTATCCACACAATCGCCGTGTTTAGCAAGGAATACTTTCCCAAATGGCTGCCCAGAATAATGCTCCCCTGCCCGATGGGCTGGAAATTGGCGGATATCGCATTGTAAAGAAAATTGCGTCCGGCGGGTTCAGTATTGTTTATCTTGCATATGATGCCGACGGCAACGCCGTGGCGATCAAGGAATACCTGCCCAGCGCCCTGGCGCTGCGGGCCCCCGGTGAGCTGGCGCCCACGATCCCGAAGGCGAACCTGCCCGTTTTCCGCATCGGCCTGAAATGCTTTTTCGAAGAGGGAAGGGCATTGGCGCGCATCGTCCATCCGAACGTCGTGCGGGTGTTAAATTTTTTCCGCGCCAACGACACGGTCTATATGGTGATGGCCTACGAATCGGGCCACTCGCTGCAGGAAGTCGCCGCGCGCATCCATGCGAAAGGCAGCCGCGCCGGCGAACCGTTCATCCGCCAGGTCTTCAACGGCGTCTGCGCGGGCCTGCGCGACGTCCACGCGAACAAGCTGTTGCACCTGGACCTCAAGCCGGCCAACATCTACCTGCGCACGGACGGTTCGCCCATGCTGCTCGACTTCGGCGCCGCGCGCCAGACCATCCACACCGACGCGCCCACGCTGGCGCCCATGTACACGCCCGGCTTCGCGGCGCCCGAGCTGTACGCGAAAGGCGGCGCGCTGGGGCCGTGGACGGACATCTACAGCATCGGCGCCGCCATGTTCGCGTGCATGGCGGGCGCGCCGCCGCAGCCGGCCGACCAGCGCCGCGCGGCCGACACGATGGGCGCGCAGATCGCGATGCTGGATGGCGCGTACACGCCGGGCCTCGTGGCGATGGTGAAGGCGTGCCTCGCGCTCGATCCGCTGGCGCGGCCGCAGAGCGTGTTCGCCGTGCAGAAGGTGCTGCAGGCCGGCCTCCCCGCGACGCCCGCGGCGCTGCCGGCCGGGCCGGAGGACGCGGTGCCCGCATCCGGCTGGCGCGGCCTCGTCGAACGCATTGGCTTCGGCCGCGGACGCGCCTGAGGAGTGACCATGCAATTTTCCGTCTACCAGCAAAGCCACATCGGCGGCCGCAAACTCAACCAGGACCGCATGGGCTACCTGTACACGCGCGACGCGCTGCTGCTCGTGCTGGCGGACGGCATGGGCGGTCATTTGCGCGGCGAGGTCGCGGCCACGATCGCCCTGCAAAGCATCGCCACCCGCTTCAAGGCGCAGGCGACGCCATACGTGCGCAAGCCCGAGCGCTTCCTGCAGGAGGCCCTGCAGCAGGCCCACGACGACATCCTGCGCTACACCCGCGACAAGGCGATGCCGGACAGCCCGCGCACGACGATCGTCGCCTGCCTCGTGCAGCACAACAGCGCCGTCTGGGCCCATTGCGGCGATTCGCGCCTGTACTGGCTGCGCCGCGGCCAGGTCCTCGGGCGCACGCGCGACCATTCGCACATCGAGTACCTGATCGCGAAAGGGCAGGCCGACGCGAGCGAGCGCACCACGCACCCGGACCGCAACAAACTGTACAACTGCCTGGGCGCGTCGACGCCGCCGAAGGTCGAGCTGTCGCGCGCGGCCAGCCTGGAGCCGGGCGACATCCTGCTGCTGTGCTCCGACGGCCTGTGGTCGATGCTGCCCGACACCGAGATCGCGCACCGCCTGTCCGCGCAGCCGATCACGCAGGCCGTGCCGGAGATGATCGCGATGGCCACCGCCATCGCCGGCAGCCGCGGCGACAACACGACGGCGCTCGCCATCCAGTGGCAGGGCGCAGGGACGCCGGCCGCCGCGGGCGACCCGAGCGTCGTCTCGACGCAGATGGTGCCCGACGGCGAAGTCACGAGCCGCATCGATGCGCCTGCCGCGGCGCCCGCACCGGACGACCCGTTCGACGAGGACGACATCGAGAAGGCCATCGCCGAGATCCGCGATGCCATCGAGAAGTCGTCGCAAATATTGAAGTAAATTGAAACAATCAACCACGAAGGACATCCATGACCCAAACCCTCCGCCCCAGCGGCCGTGCCGTCGACCAGCTGCGCGCCATCCGCATCACCCGCCAGTACACGAAGCACGCCGAAGGCTCCGTGCTGATCGAATGCGGCGACACGAAGGTGATCTGCACCGCCAGCATCGAGGAAAAAGTGCCGGGCTTCCTGAAGGGCAAAGGGCAGGGCTGGCTGACCGCGGAATACGGCATGCTGCCGCGCTCCACGCACACGCGCATGGACCGCGAGGCGGCGCGCGGCAAGCAGTCCGGCCGCACGCAGGAAATCCAGCGCCTGATCGGCCGCTCGCTGCGCGCCGCGTTCGACCTGGAAGCGTTCGGCGAACGCACGCTGCACCTGGATTGCGACGTGATCCAGGCCGACGGCGGCACGCGCACCGCGTCGATCACGGGCGCGATGGTGGCGGCCTATGACGCGTTCTCGAAGCTCGTGACGGCGGGCCTGGTGCCGGCCGTGCCGGTCAAGCATTTCGTCGCCGCGATCTCGGTGGGCGTCGTGGGCGGCGTGCCCGTGCTGGACCTGGACTACATCGAGGATTCGGGCTGCGACACCGACATGAACGTCGTGATGACGGAGGCCGGGCATTTCGTCGAAGTGCAGGGCACGGCCGAGGGCGAGGCGTTCGACCGGGCGGGGATGAACCGTCTGCTCGACCTGGCGGAGCAGGGGATCCGTGAATTGGTGGGCTTGCAAAAGCAGGCACTGGGCCTGGCGGCCTAAAATCCGTCGTCCCCGGCGCTACGAGAGCAACCCGGTCAGCCAGCTCGGGTGAAACGGCAACCCCGCCAGCCCGGCCACGCCATAGAACACGCCGATCGCCGTCGGCACCAGCGCCGCGAGATACAGCCAGCGCTGGCGCGTCAGCGTCGTCACGGCCAGCAGCGACAGGGCCAGCGCCAGCGCCGCGTCGGACAGGTCGAACTGGTCGTCGCGGTAGTTCAGCGCGTCGTACGTGTCCTGGTCTTGCTTCGCCTGCGCCAGCACGTCGTTCTTCTTCTGCGCCTGGTCGTGTTCCAGCTTTTCCAGATCCGCGATCGCGGCCGTGTAGCCAGCCTGCTCGCCGGCCGGGCGGCCGGCGGCGGCCAGGCGCACCTGGAGCAGGGTCGTATGCGCCTGTTCCTGGCGCAGGTTGCGGGCCTGGTAGAAGGCCCAGTGGTCGATCTTGTCGGCCTGCGCCTGCTGCATCGCCTGCACGATGTTGTCGTCCTTGACCTTGCAGACGCCCATGAAGGACGCCAGCAGCGCCACGGTCAGCGCGACCTTGCGGTCGAGGGTGTCGGTTTCCATGTCACTCCTTCGCGTTCCCGGTGCCCGGCAGCTTCAGCCGGCCTGTGTGATAGTCGTACTCATACAGCTCGCCGTAGCGGCCCCACTCGATCGCCACTTCCAGCATGCGCTTGGCCTGGTCCGCTTCGAGCGTGTCTTCCAGCAGGTCGATGAACGGATCTTCCGGCATCGCGCCGCCCGGCTCGTCCTCCAGCTGGCGGCGGATGCGCGCGGCCAGCGGCACGTTTTTCAACAGCTGCTGGCCGAACAGCGTCTGGCGCAGCGCCTGGTCGGCCTGGGCATAGCGCAGGCCCAGGCCGGTCAGCGCGATGTCGCCGCGCTCGACGTGCGCGAGGCCCAGCAGGTTCAATGCCTCGTAGGTCGGGAACAGTTCCTCGTCCGGCAGCTCGGTGTCTTCCGACAGCTGCGGCAGGTCGGCGCGGCCGTCGTACGGGGCGCCCGCGAGCAGGTCCAGCACGCTCTCCATGCGGCCCACGTCCGTGTCCGGCAGGCGGTAGTCGATGGTGGCCGGGCGCGCCGTCGCGGGCGCCGCGGCGGGACGCATCGTCATCAGGCCATAGACCTCGTCGACGAGGGCGCGCACTTCCGGCGCGTCGGCATTGCGCGGGCGCGGCAGGTCGATGCGGATCTCGTGGCGCACGCGGCCCGGATCGCTCGACAGGATGATGATGCGGTCCGCCATCATGACGGCTTCCTCGATGTTGTGCGACACGATCAGGATGCCGCGCGTGGGGATCCGTTTGCCATCCCACAGGTCGAGGATGTCGCCCCGCAGCGTCTCCCCCGTCAGCACGTCGAGCGCGGAGAAGGCTTCGTCCATCAGCAGCACGTCCGGGTGCGTGACGAGCGCGCGCGCGATGCCCACGCGCTGGCGCATGCCGCCCGACAGCTCGCGCGGCAGCGCGCTGCCGAAGCCGGAGAGGCCGATCAGGTCGAGCATCGCGTCCGCCCGCTCGCGCCGCGCGGCGGGAGGGACGCCCTGCGCTTCGAGCCCGAGCTCCACGTTCTGCTGCACCGTCAGCCAGGGGAACAGCGCGAACGATTGAAAGACCATCGCGACGCCGGACAGCGGCCCGCGGATGGGACGTCCGCGGTATTCGACCTTGCCCGCGTCGGCCGGCACGAGGCCCGCCACGATGCGCAGCAGCGTGGATTTGCCGGAGCCGGATTTGCCCAGCAGCGCGACGATCTCGCCGTCCGCCAGCGTGAAGTCGACGCCTTCCAGCACGGTGCGCGGGGCGCCGTCGGCGCTGCGGAAGGCCTTTTTCACGGCCTGCAGTTCGATCAGTTTGTCGGTCATTTTCATACTCCCTATCAGCGGCTGCGGTCTTCGGCCAGCAGGTACAGCCGGCGCCAGAAGAAGCGGTTCAATACCATGACGAACACGCACATCACCCCGATGCCGAGGGCGATGCGGTGGAAGTCGCCGGCGTCCGTCATCTGCTTGATGTAGCTGCCCAGGCCATCGGCCACGAGCGACGTCTTGCCCCACGTGACGTATTCCGCCACGATGCTCGCGTTCCACGAGCCGCCGCTCGCGGTGATCGCGCCCGTCACGAAGCTCGGGAACACGGCCGGCAGGTACACGCGCTTCCATTTCAGCCAGCCCGTCAGGCCGAGATTGTCGGCCGCGAGCCGCAGCTCGTTCGGCAGCGTGGAGGCGCCCGCGACCACGTTGAACAGGATGTACCACTGGGTGCCGAACACCATCAATGGACTGAGCCAGATGTTCGGATTCAGGCGCAGGTGCACGAGCGCGTACACGACGAGCGGGAACATCAGGTTCACGGGGAACGCTGCGAGGAATTGCGCGAGCGCCTGCACGGCCTGCGCGTAGCGGGGCCGCAGGCCGATCCACACGGCGACCGGTACCCACACGAGCGACGCGAGGCCGATCAGCAGCATCACCCGCACGAGCGTGATGCAGCCGAGGCCCACGACGCGCAGCGCTTCGCCCCAGCCGACCTCCGCGTGGATGAACAGGATGAAGCGCCATGCGCCCAGCAGCGCGAGCGCGAGGACGATGCGGTCGATCGCGCGCGCGGACAGCGTGAAGCGGGAAACGCGCGGCGCCGCGTCGACGGGTTCGGGCGTGCCGAACCAGCCGAGCGTGCGCGCGAGCGCCGCCCACATGCGGTCGGTGAGGGCGCGGATCCACACGCTGCGGCGGCCCCAGTCCAGCACCCACGATTGCTGCGCATATTCTCCCTGCGATTCCTCGAAGCGGAATTTGTCCGCCCACGCGAGCAGGGGACGGAAGAACAGCTGGTCGTACAGCAGGATGCCGGCGAACATGGCGGCGATGGCCCACGCGATGGCGCCGCCGTTCTTCTGTTCGATGGCGACGGCGATGTAGGCGCCGATGCCCGGCAGCTTGATGTCCTGGCCCGCCACCGAGATCGCCTCGGCGGCGACGAGGAAGAACCAGCCGCCGGACATCGACATCATCATGTTCCACAGCAGCGCGGGCAGCGCGTACGGCAGTTCCAGGCGCCAGAAGCGCTGCCACGGCGACAGCCGGAACACGCGCGCCGCTTCCGCCAGTTCGGGCGGGATCGTCTTCATCGACTGGTACAGGCTGAACGCCATGTTCCACGCCTGCGACGTGAAGATCGCGAACACGGCGGCGCACTCGACGCCCAGCAGGTTGCCGGGGAAGAGGGCGATGAACGGCGCGATGGCGATGGCCTGGAAGCCCAGGATCGGCACCGACTGCAGCACGTCCAGCAGCGGTACCATGATCTTTTCCGCGCTCTTCCAGCGCGTGGCGACGACGGCGAACGCGAACGTGAACAGCAGCGCGGCACCCAACGCGCTGAACATGCGCAGGATCGTGCGCAGCAGGTAGTATGGGAGGACCGCCGGATCGAGCGAGATCGGCGTCGGTTGGCCCAGCACGAACGGGCGCGCCATCTGCATCGCGCCGTACGCGGCCAGTGCCAGCACGACGAGGACGAGCGGCAGCAGCGCCCAGTCCCAGCGGTTCGGGGTGGTCGCGAGAAACGGGCGGCCGTTTCGTCCAGGGTATAACAGGGAACTACGAAACATCGGTATCTCCGTCGGTGAACGGCATACCTTTCATTCGCGCTTGGTGATTCGTGTGTCGTGGATACCATCATCCGCCCTGGGGCGAGATGACGGCAGGAGGAAGGACCTGCGTTATCTTGCCGGGGCGGGACCGGCATTCAGCCGGCAACAACTGCCACTCGAACAAGTGCCCATGAAAGGGACTCCATGAAATGAAAACGGTCGGATTTTACGTTGCAGCGCATCAATACGGCATTACGATCTGGTAATGTGCCACTACATGTCGACATTACCTGATCGTAATTTTTAGGCCCCGTCACTCGCCTATACTGCACCGCAGCGCTATAGTCCACTTAACACCAAGAGCCGAATCATGCCGAACTGCCTCGTGATCGAAGACGATACCGAAACCCGCGACTACCTCTGTAGCGGATTGCGCGCGGCCGGCTATGCCGTGCAGGCGGAAACGAATGGCGAAGCGGGCAACCGCCGCCTGCAGGAGACGCGCTGGGACGTCGTCGTCCTCGACCGCATGCTGCCCGGCCAGGTCGACGGCCTGGGCATTCTCGAGCAGATGCGCGCGCGCGGCGACGGCACGCCGGTGCTGATCCTGTCCGCGCTGAACAGCGTCGACGAGCGCGTGCGCGGCCTGCGCGCGGGCAGCGACGACTATCTGACCAAGCCGTTCGTCATGTCGGAACTGCTGGCGCGCGTGGAAAACCTCAGCCGCCGCAACAGCTGGTCGCGCGAAGCCACCGTGCTGCAGGTGGCCGACCTGCAGCTCGACGTGCGTACGATGCGCGTCACGCGCCAGGGCACGACGATCACGCTGCAGCCGCGCGAATTCCGCCTGCTCGAATACCTCATGCGCCACGAAGGCCAGATCGTCACCCGCACGATGCTGCTCGAAGGCGTGTGGGAATATCATTTCGATCCGCAGACGAACGTCATCGACGTGCAGATCAGCCGCCTGCGCAGCAAGATCGACAAGGATTTCAACCCCGCCCTGATCCACACGGTGCGCGGTGCCGGCTACGTGCTGAGCGCCGCGCCGACCTATGGCCCGTCCGCCCGCTAGCAGCCGGTTCGGCCTGCGCGGCTCGATCGCGTTCCGGCTGGCGGTCGGCTACGGCCTGCTGCTGGCCGCGTCGATGGCGACCCTGTCCGCCATCGTCTATTTCGGCACGGTGGGCGTGTTCGAGCACTCCATCGACAACAAGATCATGGCCGTGGAAACGCACCTCGCCGATGCGTGGGTCCGCGACGGCCGCGCCGGTCTCGTACGCGAAATCGACGCCCAGCTGCACGACCTGATCGACACCGATACCGAGGTGGTCGGCCTCGTCGATGTGAAGGGCCGCCTCCTGGCCGGCAACCTGGGACGCTGGTACGGCGAGCTGCCGGCCGCCGGCGATCTGGCGTTCGGGCAGATGGAACGGAGCGGCACGCCCGTCTCCGTGCGCCTGATAGCGACGCGGTTGGACGACGGCAGCCGGCTCGTCGTCGGCCGCGACCTGATCGAACTCGACGCCATCCGCAGCGTCGTCGAGCGCGCGCTGCTCGTCAGCGGCGCCGTGTCGATCCTGCTCGCGTTCTTCGGCGCCCAGATATTCCGCTCGCGCCTGGAAGCGCGCATCGGCCGCATCCGCCGCACGACGGCGCGCATCGCGGCGGGCGAGCTGTCCAGCCGCATCGTCGTGATGGGCAACGACGAATTCGCGCGCCTGGCCGACGACATCAACCGCATGCTCGACCGCATCGAAGCGCTGATGGAAGGCGTGCGCCACGTATCGAATTCGATCGCGCACGACCTGCGCACGCCGCTGTCGCGCGTGCGCTCGCGCCTCGACCGCGCGCTGCAGGCCTCGGCCGATCCGCACGCGCTCGTCGCCGACGCGCGCCTGGCCATCGAAGACATCGACAGCGTCATTTCGCTGTTCGACAAGCTGCTGCAGATCGCCGCGCTGGAATCCGGCGTGCGCGCGGGCACCTTCGAAAAACTCGACCTGGCCGCCATCGCGCACGACATGACGGAATTGTACGAAGCGGCCGCGGAAGAGCAGGGCGTCGCGCTGCGCTTCGCGGGCACGCCGACGACCATCCGCGGCGACCGCGACCTGCTGGCCAGCGCGCTGGCCAGCCTGATCGACAACGCCATCAAGTACGGCCGCACCGGCGGCCGGGTGGACGTCGAAGTGGCCACCGTCGACGGCGCGCCGGCATTGACCGTGCGCGATTACGGTCAGGGCGTGCCGCTCGAGGACATGGACAAGCTCACGCGCCGCTTCTACCGCGTGGACCAGAGCCGCCATCTGCCGGGCAACGGCCTGGGCCTGTCCATCGTCACCGCCATCACCCAGCTGCACGACGGTACGCTCGCGCTGCGCCGCCTCGAGCCGGGGTTCGAGGCGAGCATGGTGTTCCCGCGGGCCTAGGCTGGTAGCCGTCGTCCCCGCGCAGGCGGGGACCCATGCCGAGCTGCCGAAGCGCCAGTTTCACATGTTCCCACGCGGCGGGCGGGGCGAATTCCTTGCCGGCCTTTTGGACGGGGGCGTGATCCCGGCATGGCGGCGGCGAGAGGATGGCGGTCGGCCGCTTGGCGAAATGACATGGGAGTCGCCTTTATCGTTATCGTGGCGCGATGATAAGAAGCGGCCACGCTTGGTGCCAGCGGCGCGCGACCGGCTGCGCGTATCGCGGGATGAGCGGTAAAATACGCAGTTCTTCGTCCAGACCGAGACAGCAATGACCCAACGCCTCATCCTTGCCTCCAACAATGCTGGAAAACTCAAGGAATTCGCCCAGCTGCTGGGCCCGATCGGCTTCGAACTGCATCCGCAGGGCGAGTTCAACGTCCCCGAAGCGGAAGAACCGTTCGGCACCTTCGTCGAGAACGCGCTGCAGAAGGCCCGCCACGCGGCGCGCCTCACCGGCCTGCCGGCTCTCGCCGACGATTCCGGCGTGTGCGTGAACGCCCTCGGCGGCGCGCCCGGCGTCTATTCCGCGCGCTTCGCGGGCGAGCCGAAGTCGGACGCGCGCAACAACGAGAAGCTGATCGCCGACCTGGCCGCGCACGCCGACAAATCGGCGTATTACTACTGCGTGCTCGTGTACGTGCGCCACCCCGACGATCCGCAACCGGTGATCGCGGACGGCGTATGGCGCGGCCAGATCGTCGACACGCCGCGCGGCGCGGGCGGCTTCGGCTACGATCCGCACTTCCTGCTGCCCGAATTCGGCCGCACGGCCGCCGAGCTGGCGCCGGAAGCAAAGAACGCCGTCTCGCACCGCGGCCAGGCGCTGCGCGCGCTCGTCGACAAGCTCGGGAAACTGAAATGATTCCGATCAAGCCCGTCGGCCCGGTCACCGAACCGCGCTCCCCGGCGACGGCAGCCTTGCAATACCTGCAACCGGGCGCGCTGAACCTGACGGCGCTGCCGCCGCTGGCGCTGTATATCCACTGGCCGTGGTGCGTGCGCAAATGCCCGTATTGCGACTTCAATTCGCACGAGTCGAAGGAACCGGTTCCCGAACAGGCTTACCTGGACGCGCTGCGCGCCGACCTGGAACAATCGCTGCCGCTGATCTGGGGCCGCAAGATCCACACGGTGTTCATCGGCGGCGGCACGCCGAGCCTGATCTCGGCGGCGGGGCTGGACCGGCTGATGTCGGACCTCCGCACCTTGCTGCCGCTCGATCTCGACGCCGAGATCACGATGGAAGCGAATCCCGGCACGTTCGAGGCGGAGAAATTCAAGGCCTTCCGCGCCAGCGGGATCAACCGCCTGTCGATCGGCATCCAGAGCTTCAACAGCAGGCATTTGCAGGCGCTGGGCCGCATCCACGATGCCGAGGAAGCCATCCGGGCCGTGGGGATCGCCCAGGCCAATTTCGACAATTTCAACCTCGACCTGATGTACGCGCTGCCGGGGCAGACGCTGGCGGAGGCGCAGGCCGACATCGACATGGCGCTGTCGTTCGCGCCGCCGCATTTGTCGCTGTACCACCTGACGATGGAACCGAACACGGTGTTCGCGAAGTATCCGCCGGAGCTGCCGGGCGACGACGAGAGCGCCGACATCCAGGACATGATCGCCGAGCGCACGGCCGCCGCGGGCTATGAGCACTACGAGGTCTCGGCGTATGCGAAGCCGGGCCACCGCGCGCGCCACAACCTGAACTACTGGAAGTTCGGCGATTATCTCGGCATCGGCGCGGGCGCGCATTCGAAGCTGTCGTTCCCGCACCGCGTGCTGCGCCAGGCGCGCTACAAGCAGCCGGCGTCGTTCATGGAGGCGGCAGGGAAGGGCAATGCGGTCGCCGAGGAACACGAGCTCGCGCGTGCCGACCTGGGCTTCGAGTTCATGCTCAACGCGCTGCGGCTGACGGAAGGGTTCGCCCCGAACCTGTTCGGCGAACGCACGGGCATGCCGATCAACGCCATCGAGAAGGACCTGAACGCGGCCGAAGCGAAGGGCCTGATCTACCGCGATTTCCGCGTGATCCGGCCGACGGAACTGGGGCAGCGCTTCCTCAACGACTTGCAGGAGATGTTCCTGGCCGAGTGACAAAGAGCGCATTTTGGAACGGGGCCCGTCTGCTAAGGTAGCGGCTTCGACAACCCGCTCACATCATGACGCATCCGACTCTGGCGTTCGTGCCCCTGATCGTGGGGCTGTGCGCCACCCTCGCCACCGCCACGAACAGGCGCCTGCAATTCGGCCTGTTCTGCACCATTGCCCTCGTGCTCGCCGCAGCGCTGGCGGGCGAGTTCGGATGACGTCCGGCCCGGCCATGCAACGCTATCTCACCGCCAGCACCTACATCGACTTCGACACACCGGACGTCCTCGCCACCGCCCGCCGGCTGGCCGAAGGCGCGACTTCCGAAGCGGACGTCGTGCGCGCCTGCTTCGAATTCGTGCGCGACGCCATCCGCCACAGCGTGGATTTCAAAGCGAACCCCGTGACGTGCAAGGCCTCCGACGTGCTGCGCCACGGGACCGGCTATTGCTACGCGAAGAGCCATCTGCTCGCCGCGCTGCTGCGCGCGAACGGCATCCCGGCGGGGCTGTGCTACCAGCGCCTGTCGGTCGGCGACAGCGGGGCGCCGTACTGCCTGCACGGCCTGAATGCCGTGTATCTGAAGGACGTCGGCTGGTACCGCATCGATGCGCGCGGCAACAAGCCCGGCGTCGATGCCCGCTTCGAACCGCCCGTGGAAAAGCTGGCGTTCGCGACGCGCACGCGCGAGGAACGGATGCTGCCGGAAATCTGGGCCGAGCCGCTGCCCGTCGTCGTCGAGACGCTGGAATGCTACGATACGTGGGACCAGGTGCTTGCCAACCTGCCGGACGTTGAACTTCTTTAGAAAGGGTACGTATGTTCAGTCACATCATGGTCGGTTCCAACGACCTCGATCGTTCCAAGCGTTTCTACGACGCCGTGCTGGGCGTCCTCGGCGTGGGCGAGCCGTTCCCCAACACGAACCTGACGGGCCAGCGCCGGCTGTTCTATCGCCACGACGGCGGCTCGTTCTGCATCACCGAACCGATCGACGGCGCCGATGCCACTTGCGCGAACGGGGCCACGATCGGCTTCAAATGCGCGTCGCCCGAACAGGTCCACGCGTTCCACGACACGGCGGTCGCCCAGGGCGGCACGTCGATCGAGGCGCCGCCGGGGCTGCGCGAGAGCAGCCTGGGGCCGCTGTACCTCGCGTACGTGCGCGATCCGGATGGCCACAAGCTGTGCGCGCTGTTCCGTCCCAAATAGGCGTTGGATGACGAAGGGAAACGTGCCGGGTATCCCGGAGGCGGTGTGTTACAGTCTCGCTTGCATAAGTTTCAATGAAAGGCAAGCTGGCCGATGCCACCCGCACCACCGCGCATCCTGGTCGTGGATGACGAAGAAGCCATCCTGTACGTATTCGAGCGCTACCTGAGCATCGCCGGTTATCGCGTGTCCGTCGCCGGTAACGGGCGCGACGCCGTCCGCATCGGCGAGGCCGGCCCGATCGACCTGCTGATCACCGATTTCCGCATGCCGGGCATGAACGGCATCGAAGTGATCCACGCCCTGCGCGGCCTGCAGCCCGAACTGCCGGCCCTCGTCATCTCGGGCAATCCCATCGAGGCCGGCACGATGCCGCCGGGCGTACGCTTCCTGTCCAAGCCCGTGTCGATGTCGGACCTGCTCGACATCATTCCCTCCCTGATCCGACAGCCAGTCTAGCCCGGCCCTGCGTCTTCGTATCGGCTGAACAGACTGGAATGGCGGTACTCCAGGACAGGGCCGATCGCGGACAATGGTGCCATGAAGCACGTCGACCATCTTTTGCGCCGCCTCGTCGCCGAGGGGCTCGGCACCGCCCTGCTGCTGGCCATCGTCGTCGGCTCCGCCGTCATGGGCGACCGGCTGGCGGGCGGCAATGCGGCCATCGCGCTGCTCGTCAATTCGATCGCGTCCGGCTGCGGCCTCGTCGTGCTGATCCTCGCGTTCGGCGCCGTCTCGGGCGCGCACCTGAATCCCGTCGTCACCCTGTCCGAAGCATGGCAGCGCAACCTGCCGGGCGCGCTCGTGCTGCCGTACCTGGCCGCGCAGGTTGCCGGCGCGTTCGCCGGCGTGGCGCTCGCGCATTTGATGTTCGGCGAACCCGTGTTCGCGGCCGCGACGCAGGCGCGCACGGGGGCGGCGTTGTGGTGGAGCGAAGGCGTCGCGACGTTCGGCCTGCTGGCCACGATCATCGGCTGCGCGCGCACGCGGCCCGGCGTCACGCCGTATGCGGCGGCCCTGTTCATCGTCGCGGGGTACTGGTTCACGGCGTCGTCGTCGTTCGCCAATCCCGCCCTCACGCTGGCGCGCGCGGCGACGGGCACGTGCGCCGGCATCCGGCTCGCGGACGTGCCGGGCTACGTGCTGGCCCAGCTGGCCGGCGCCGCGGCGGCGACCGTCGTCTTCGGCTGGCTGTATCCGCGCGCGCAGCAGGAGACCACAGCGGGCGCCACGGTGGCGGGCGGGCCGGGTCTTACCCGCGCTGTCCGGCAGCCAGCGCCGTGAGCGTGCGCGCGAGGCCGCTCACCACGCGCGCCATGCCGTCAAAGACGACCTGCTCGGGCGGCTCGTCCGTATCCGGCGCGGCATGTTCCGCCTGGCGGAACGGGAAGCGCGTGAACGACGTGTCGGTGAGGACGAGGGCGGGCAGGCCGGCGCCGGGATGGTGCCACGCGGCGCGGTCGGACAAGGTCACGCCCTGCATGTAGGCGGGCGTCGCGAGGCCGTGCGCCGGGCCGGACGCGATGCTCTGGAATGCCGACAGCGCATCCTGCACCTCGCGCGACGAAGCAAGGCTGCCCACGTAGGCGATGAAGCTGCCCGGACGCTCGGCGGACGGAGCGTCGTCGAGGTTTGGCAGCGCGGCGGCTTTCGGCGCGAGGAAGAACACGAAGCGGATCTCGGTGCCGCTGCTGGGACGCACGCTCGCGAGCAGGCGCGCCAGTTCCAGCACGGCCGCCGTCCCGGGCGCACCGTCGTCGGCGCCGTCGTCGCGGGCGCCGACGATGAAGGTGCGCGCCGCTTGTTCACCCGGGGGCACGCTGGCCAGCACGGCTTCGATGCGGCGTGCGTGGCCGGTCCCGCCGCGGTCCTGCACGGCGTAGCCGGCCGCCTGCAGCACGTTGCCGATGTAGGTGGCGTCCCGCGGCCCGCCCGCGAGCGCCGTCACGTGCGCGCGCAGGCGCATGGCCAAAGGCGGTTCCGGCATGGCGGCGCCGGGGTTCACGGTCATCGTCGCCAGCAGCACGAGCAGGACGATGGCAACGATGGCTTTCCAGTGTGCACGAAAAAAATGTCGCATGGCGTGGGGCGCGGCGCAAGGGGCGACCGTGCCGGACAGGCCGGGCTCGGCGCGCGTTGCGGTCCTGGCGGACGCCGTCCGGCGACGGCTGCCGGGGCCGCCCGTGCATGCAATGGTAAACCGGGGCCGGCCTGCGATTTCATGATACCGAAATCGCGGCCGGCCCCGGTCGGGGGCGTGCCAATGGCGCGCGGAAACAAACCCGCGCCCGTCGCTTCCGGCACTGCCGGAAACGACTTTCCAGCACTGCCGGAAACGACTTCCGCGCAGGCGGGGATCCAAGTTCTGCATGCATTTCGACAGCGCATGCAAGATTGGGCCCCCGCCTGCGCGGGGGCGACGGCTCATCAGCGCGCGGCGGTCGCCGGCCCCGGCTCGCTCCAGCCGCCCCCCAGCACGCGGTACAGCGTGACCTGGTTCTGCAGGCGCAGCAGGTTGGCCTGGATGGCCTGCTGCTGCGCGGTGAACAGCGAGCGCTGGGCATCCAGCAGGTCCAGGTAGCTCGCGGTGCCGTTGCGGTAGCGCAGGTCGGACAGGTTGAAGCGGTCCGTCTCGGCGGCCGCCACGGCCTGCTGGGCGCGCAGTTGTTCGCTGTACGTGGCCTGGCCGGCCAGCGCGTCCGCCACTTCGCGGAACGCGGTCTGGATCGACTTTTCGTACTGCGCGACGGTGATGTCGCGCTGGGCACGGGCGCTCTCGACGCCGGCGCGGGTGCGGCCGAAGTCGAACAGCGGCAGGATCGCCTGCGGCGCGAAGGTCCAGCCGAACGTGCCGCTCTTGAACAGGCCGGAGAGCTCGGAGCTGGCCGTGCCCGCGCTGCCCGTCAGCGTGATGCGCGGGAAGTAGTTCGCGCGCGCCGCGCCGATGTTGGCGTTGGCCGCGATCAGCTGCTGCTCGGCCGAACGGATGTCCGGACGGGTCGTCAGCAGGTCGGACGGCATCCCGGCCGGCAGGTCCGGCAGGTTCGTCGTCGCGAGCGTGGCGCCGGCCGGCAGGTTGTCGGGGATAGTCTGGCCGATCAGCAGGGTGAGCAGGTTCAGGTCCTGCGCGCGCTGGCGCTGGGCCTGGGCCAGCGTGGTGCGCGCCTGTTCGACGAGCGACACGGCCTGCTGCAGGTCGAGCTTGGACGAGACGCCATTCTCGAAGCGCAGGTTCGTCAGGCGCAGCGATTCCTCGCGCGTCTTCAGCGTCTGCTGCGTCAGGGACAGCAATTCCTCGTCCGCGAGGAACGTCAGGTACGTGTTGGCGACCTGCGCGATCAGGCTGATCTGCGCCGTCTTGCGCGCTTCCTCGGTGGCGAGGAATTGCGCCAGCGCGGCGTCGGACAGGTTGCGCACGCGGCTGAAGAAGTCCAGCTCGAACGCCGACACCGAAAGGCCGGCCTGGTACAGGCTGCTGATCGGCTGGTCCTTGCCCGTCGTCTGGCGCTGGCCCGTGATGCCGGCGTTAATGGCCGGGAACTGGTTCGAGCGCTGGATCTGGTACTGCGCCCGTGCCGCCTCGATGTTGAGGATAGCAACGCGCAGGTCGCGGTTGTTTTCCAGGGCCAGCGTGATCAGCTGCTGCAGGCGCGGATCGGTGAAGAAGCGCTGCCACGCGATGGAGGCGGGCGCCTCGTTCGCGACGGCGTTGCCGCTGTTGACGGTGCCTTCCACGGTCGGGAAGGCAGCCGCCACCGGCGCTTGCGGCCGCTCGTACTTGGGCGCCAGGTTCACGCAGCCGGCCAGTACGAGGGCCAGGGCCAGGGGAGTGAGTCGTTTCATGTTGTTCATCAGATTTTCGAGTCGATGACAGTATTTTCTTCTTCGTGCGCGTACTTCTTGCGCTGGCGTTCGCTGCCCTTGAAGAATCCGCGGATGACGACGAAGAACACGGGCACGAAGAACACGCCCAGTGCCGTCGCGGTCAACATGCCGCCCATCACGCCCGTACCGATCGCGCGCTGCGACGCGGCGCCGGCACCGCTGGCGACCACCAGCGGCAGCACGCCGAGGATGAACGCGAGCGACGTCATGATGATCGGACGGAAGCGCAGGTGCGCCGCCTGCAGCGCCGCCTCGAACGGCGACTTGCCCTGCGCCTGCAGGTCCTTCGCGAATTCCACGATCAGGATCGCGTTCTTCGCGGCCAGGCCGATGATGGTGATCAGGCCCACCTTGAAGTACACGTCGTTGGACAGCCCGCGCATCGATGCCGCGAGCAGCGAACCGAGCACGCCCAGCGGCACGACGAGCAGCACGGCCACCGGGATCGACCAGCTCTCGTACAGCGCGGCCAGCGCCAGGAACACGGCCAGCAGCGCGAAGCCGATCAGCACGAACACGGTCGAACCGGCGAGGATTTCCTCGCGCGACTGGCCGGTCCATTCATACGCGAAGCCGGCCGGCAGCTTGGCGGCCAGCGCCTGCATCTCGTCGAGCGCCTGGCCGGTCGAATAGCCCTGGGCGGCGTCGCCCGTGATGCTCATCGACGAATAGCCGTTGTAGCGCGACGTCTGCATCGGACCCGTGATCCATTGGGTCGTCGCGAACGCGGACAGCGGCACCGGCTGGCCCTTCGTGTTCAGAGCGTTAATGCGCAGGAGGTCTTCCGGCTGCATGCGCTCCGGCGCGTCGGCCTGCACGATCACGCGCTGCAGGCGGCCGGCGTTCGGGAAGTCGTTCACGTACGCGGAACCGAGCGACGTCGACAGCGCCGTGTTGATGGCGCCGAACGTCACGCCCAGGGCCTGCGCCTTGTCGCGGTCGATGTTCAGCTTCAGCTGCGGCGCATCTTCGAGGCCTTCCGGACGGATGCCCGTCAGCACCTTGCTCTGCATCGCCATGCCGAGCAGCTGGTTACGCGCCTGGAGCAGGGCAGCGTGGCCGAGGCCGCCGCGGTCCTGCAGGCGGAACGAGAAGCCCGTGCCGCGGCCCAGTTCCGGAATCGGCGGCGGGCTCACGACGAAGATGAACGAGTCGCGCAGCCCCATCATGTGTCCCGTGATGCGGCCCGCGAGATCCTGCGCGCTCTGGCCCTTGCCCTTGCGCTCGTCCCACGATTTCAGCGGGATGAACGCGAGGCCCATGTTCTGGCCCTGGCCCGTGAACGAGAAGCCCGTCACGGCGACCATGTCGGCCACTTCCGGCTGCTTCAGCACATAGTCTTCCATCGCATGCAGGACGACGTTCGTGCGGTTGGCGGTGGCGCCCGGCGGCAGCTGGATGTTGGCGATGATGTAGCCCTGGTCTTCGTTCGGCAGGAACGAGTTCGGCAGGCGCGCGAACATCAGGCCGACGATGCCGACCAGCAGGACGAACACGACCAGCGCGCGGCCGGAACGCTTGAGGAGCTTGCCGACGATGCCTTCGTAGCGCTTGGCGCCCGTCGTGAACGTGCGGTTGAACCAGCCGAAGAAGCCTTTCTTCTCCATGTGGTGGCCCGCTTCCACGGGTTTCAACAGGTGCGCGCACAGCGCCGGCGTGAGGGACAGCGCCATGAACGCCGAGAAGCCGATCGACGACACCATCACGATCGAGAACTGGCGGTAGATGTTGCCGACCGCGCCCTGGAAGAACGCCAGCGGCACGAACACGGACATCAGCACGACGGTCACGCCGATGATGGCGCCGGAGATCTGGCCCATCGCCTTGCGCGTCGCCTGCAGCGGAGGCAGGCCTTCCTCGGACATGATGCGTTCGACGTTTTCCACCACCACGATCGCATCGTCGACGACGATACCGATCACAAGGACCATGCCGAACATCGTCAGCACGTTGATCGAGAAGCCCATCGCGAGCAGTGTCGCGAAGGAGCCCAGCAGGGCGACCGGGACGACGATGGTCGGGATGATCGTGTAGCGGAAGTTCTGCAGGAACACGTACATCACGATGAACACGAGGATCACCGCCTCGATCAGGGTTTCCACCACCTGGCTGATCGAGATCTGGATGAATTTCGTGCTGTCGTAGGGGATCGAGTACTTCATGCCTTTCGGGAAGTACTTCTGCAGCTGATTCATGCGTGCCTTGATCAGCTTCGCGGTTTCCAGCGCGTTACCGGTCGGCGACAGCTGCACGCCGATACCCGTCGACGGCTTGCCGTTCAGGCGGGTCGACGTGGCGTAGGCCTGGCCGCCGATCTCGATGCGGGCGACGTCCTTCAGGCGCACGGTGGAGCCGTCCGGATTCGCGCGCAGCACGATGTTGCCGAACTGCTCGACGGTGGCCAGCTGGCCCGTGACGACGACGGTCGCGGTGATCTGCTGGCCCTTGGCCACGGGCAGGTCGCCGATCGTGCCGGATGCCACCTGGGCATTCTGCTGGCGGATCGCGGTGTTGACGTCGTCCGGCGACAGGTTGAAGCCGACCAGCTTGGCCGGGTCGATCCAGATGCGCATCGCCTTCTCGGTACCGAACAGCTGCGCTTGGCCGACGCCCTTGATCCGCTGGATCTCCGGCAGCACGTTGCGCGACGCGTAGTCGCCCAGCGCGACGGTGTCCCAGGTCGGGTCGTCGGACGAGAGGATCGTGAACAGCAGGAAGTTGGAGCGGGCCTTGTCGACGCGCACACCCTGCTGGGTCACCGCGGCCGGCAGGCGCGGGGTCGCGCGCGCGAGGCGGTTCTGGACGTCGACCTGGGCCAGGTCGGGATTGGTGCCGGTCTCGAAGCTGATCGTGATGGAGCCGGTGCCGTTGGCCTGGCTGGTCGACTCCATGTAGATCATGCCTTCGGCACCGTTCATCTCGCGTTCGATGACGGAGATGACGGAATCTTCCAGCGTTTGCGCGGAAGCGCCCGGGTAGGCGACGCTGACGACGATCGACGGCGGCGCCACGGTCGGATATTGCGCGATCGGCAGCTGCTTGATGGCGACGCCGCCAAGCACCATGATGAACAGCGCGATCACCCAGGCAAAAATGGGGCGGTCAATAAAAAAACGTGCCATTGTGGTTCCTGTTTATCTAGCCTTGCCTTCTTACTGGCGTGCCTGCGCACCGGCCGCGGCCGGGACTGCAGGGGCTGCCGGGGCGCCTGCCGGCGTCCACGGCACCGGTTGCACCGGCGTACCCGGAGGCAGCATCTGCAGCTTCTGGAAGCCGTCCACCATCACGCGTTCGCCTTCCTTCAGGCCATCCGTGACGACCCAGTTCTCGCCGTTCTGCGAGCCGATTTTCACGGTGCGCGGGGTCGGCTTGTTGTCGGCGCCGATCACGGTGAGCGTATCGCCGTTCGGGCCGCCACGGGTGACGGCCTGCTGCGGCACGAGGATGCCGTTCGGCAGCTCGGCCTGCGCCAGGCGCACGCGCACGTACTGGCCAGGCAGCAGGGCGTTGTCCGGGTTCGGCGTCTGGGCGCGCAAGGTGATCTGGCCGCTCGTCGGGTCGACGGTGATGTCCGAGAACAACAGCTTGCCCTTCGTCGGCAGCACGGTGCCGTCATCCGCGACGACGGTGACCGGTACACTGCCGCCGAGGCCCTTGTCGCCGGCGTTCTTGCGCAGGCGCTGCAGTTCGGTGGCGGACTGGGTGATGTTCAGGTAGACGTTGTCGGTCTGCTGGATCAGCGCCATCTGCGTCGCTTCGGTGGCGGAGACGAGCGCGCCTTCCGTCACGAGCGCGCGGCCGATGCGGCCCGAGATCGGGGCGTACACGTTCGCGTAGTCGGCGTTGATCTTGGCGATGCGCACCTGGGCCCTGGCCGAATTGACGTCCGCCTCGGCCTGCTTCTGGGCGGCGACGGCGTTCGTGAATTCCTGCTTGCTGACGGCCTGCGCCTCGACGAGCGGCTTGTAGCGCTCGACCGTGGCGGAGGTCGACGTCAGGTTCGCCTGGGCACGGCCGAGCGCGGCCTGGGCGGCGTTCAACTGGGCCTGGTAGGGCTCCGGATCGATCTGGAACAGCGACTGGCCCTGCTTGACCAAGCTGCCCTCGGTGAACAGGCGCTTCAGCACGACGCCGTTGACGCGGGCGCGCACTTCGGCCGTGCGGATTGCCTCGACGCGGGCCGGCAGTTCGGTCTCGAGTGCGACCGGCTGGACCTTCGTGGTGATGACGCCGACCTGGGGAGGCGGCATCTTGGCGCCAGCGGCGCCGGGACCGGCCTGGGCGTTATCCTTGGAGCCGCAGGCCGACAGCATGGCCACGGCGACCAGGGTGCACGCGGCGATCCTGGACAGGGTGAGGGAGGAGGAGTTGGCAGAGCGCATTCAATGCTTCCTTCTTGTGGAAAAAAGAATAAAACCGTCCTGCGACACTTCTTCGGCACAACAGGCGGTTTTACTACTGACTTTTGGAAAAACCCCGATATACTATCACGAGTGTATGTTTAATGTTTCCTACCTATAAAAACGGAGAGTCAGGCGGATGGCCCGCAGAACCAAGGAAGAAGCGGCAGCGACCCGCGACAGCATTTTGGATGCTGCTGAAAAATTGTTCGTCGAACAGGGTGTTTCTCGTACAACGTTGCAGCATATCGCAACCGCGGCCGGTGTGACGCGCGGCGCCATTTATTGGCACTTTGACGACAAGGGTGCGTTGTTCAACGCGATGATGGAGCGGGCGATCCTGCCGCTGGAGGCGGAGATGCAGGTGCTGGACCAGGTGGAGTCGGACGACCCCCTCGTCGACCTGCGCAACCACATGCTGGCGGTGCTGGACCGGACGGTCAACGATCCGGGCGCGCGCCGCGTGTTCGAGATCGCCACGCTGAAGGTGGAATTCGTCGGGGAGATGGATGCGGTGCGACAGCGGCGCAAGGACAATATGGCGAACTGGATGGCGCGGGCCGAACGGCGGATCGGGCTGGCCATCGACAAGGGCCTGATCTCGCGCGACGTGAATCCGACTCAGGTCGCGCTGGGGTTGTGGACCATGATCGATGGGTTGATTCGCAACTGGATGTTCGATCCGCAGGATTTCGATTTGCTGGCGTTGGGGAAGTGTGTGATTGATCCGTATCTGGAGGGGTTGCGGAGCGGCGGCGAGTAAGAAAAGGAAGAATTGACTTGGAGTGGACTCGCTCGCGATAACCATCTGCATGGCGCAGATGCGGGGCAGGTTCTTAGCGGCTGGTAGCCGCATCTACTTCCGGCTGAAGTCGCGATAAGGCAACCGAATTCGGTCCATGAATATGCAATGGCTGACTTAGCCAGCGCTGGCGCGGTGCGTGCCGATCAATTTGCATCCACATTCAGTAACGCAGTCTTCCACCGCTACTGCAATGCCGCCCACGGAAATGGTGGGGTGGGCGGAGATAATCTTGTTCACGCCATGCGGTTTGCCTCCTGGGTAACACTGCGGACACTCTACCAGATCGCCCAGTCGGGCGATGGGTTTCCCGTCTATATCGTGCAATGATGAGCCGCTAATCACCTTTCCACCATGATCGCTCGAGTCTCCAACCACTATAATCTTAAGCGACATCGCACTTACTCCCGAAGTTGGATTAAATATTCTTTGGTAAATCGATTCTGGTTGTACGAACTCGGGGAACAAAATTGGATTTTTTCGTCCATCAAAATTCGATACGAGCTGTTTTTTAGGTAAAAATCACACCGCTTGTCATAGTTTTGAAAGCTCCTTGTTGTCGCTGATCATGGTTTCGGCCATTTCCTCGTCCAAATTAATTAATTCCTTGTTCGTTGAGGTGCTGGTGGCGGGTTTCGTTGTCGGAAAGATTTGTTTAAATAAGGTTTTGGCTGGGACGAGATTTTCAGTTTAGAGCAAGAATAAACGCGCTTCCTTTTCGATATCTGGAGATCCGGCGCATACAGTCGATTTGGTAAAAACTATGCTTAAATATTTTTCAGAGAGGAGAGCTTTTTCGAAGGCGAATTTGTACTCATCAAGGATGGCCATGCGCAGTCGCGCTGCATTCTTTAACCTCTCTGTCGAACGAAAAAGATGCATCTATCAGAGTTGCATTTACTTTCCTGATTGCGTCTTGGTTCATTTCGCTGATTGCGTCGAATGAGACGGTTTGGATCAACGCTTTTTTGTCAGGTTTACTATCCCCGACCTTATAGCTGAACGGCACCCTCACTGCACTTTTAATATGGCGCATGCCACCACGAGGCATGTTATCGATATAAGTGCTCTCATTCCAAGACCTTCGATATCTGGTTCCTAAATATTGTGCGCATCCTTGCTATTTTCTACTATCTTTAGTCTTGCTAATTTACGTCTTTACTTCACACTCTCGACGCGGAATTTCCAGACATTCTCCGGCTCAATAAACTCAAGTCTCACTGAATGGCCAGTAGGAATGAATTTTTCTTTATCGATGACATATTCGTCGAGTGATACACCTGTTGGCAGATCTGAGTTCGGTGGATAGATGTAATCGGCGTTATCGAATAGCGGTCGCCTGAAGGCGTCTAGTCGTACTCCCATACAAGAGGCGAATAAACTCGGTAATTTATAAACGACAACTTGGCGATTCGGTCGCATTTCCATTAGATAAACAGACATGTGCCGAGCCGCAGTGCCACTTGCGCTGGAGGACTGCCCCTCGACGCAAGCGAATGGAAAGCGTTCGTACGCCTTGACGTCGGTCCCAAGGTCATCATTTACGGTGAACTCCCCGGGAAATGCTTTTGCGCGCGCCAGATCGACCTGCTTCCCTTGCCACGACACAACGGTATTTCGTGAGCCTGAAAAATGAAATGGAGTGGTTTTCGTAAATAGGCTGTTCTGTGCCATGTAATATGCTCTGTACCCATCGTACACCGCTTGGGGCCATGCAAGTAAAGGACAGCAAGTTAAGCTTGTAAATACCATAATTAGCTTTTTCATCGATAGGCCTTTCCGCCGGACGTGATCAAATAATCAGGATCATGGAGCCAGAATATCGTCTTTCCATGTGCCGCCGTGGATAGCCAGACCGCTTTGAAGCGTCCACGCTCCTTGGAATTTACTTCTTCGCCAGTTTTACGGTTTCGGACTTTCCAGTACAAAATTCTCTCAAAAGTATTTTCTTCGACCCCAAATATGTTGTGAGCGGGATCGCTGAATTTAAAACCATCCTTGACCTTTGGATGGTTTTTGTAGTTGGTCTTAAAGTCAACCCCATCCCACCAGTAAGCTCCATTCGAAGGATCGGAACCGTCGTTTGCCCATGCTTTAGTGGCAGCGTTCAATGCTTGTTTCATTCCCAAATCTTGGTCGATTTCATCGGTGCTCCCGGCTTTCATGAATCGTTCATAGCGTCTGTTCTTGCCATTGATTGCATATGTATAGTTCGGGTCGGCTTGAATTAGATCGGCTACCGTCTTTTTGCCCCAGGCGCGCGCACGGTTTGCCACGGCAAACGCGATCCCAGAAATTTCGTCGGGATCGTTTAGGGTCGAGGCTTCGCCATACGCGATGGCAGCAAGTCTTTTGATATTGGGATCCAAACTCGTCATGTTTTTCTTTCAAAGTGCTTTCAAATGGCTGGCCTATGCGTACGAAATTGGCTAAGATTTATTTTCGCTGGAATATAATCCTGTTTGTCGCTTTAAGTGCACTTATCTTTGGCTAATCCAGGAGGTATGCTTAATATCCTGGTCAACTGGAAATCCTTGCGTTCGGCCGCTTTCGTCAATAACTCCTTCAACTAGCTTCTGTTCCATACTATCTATTCGATAGCTAATGCCAGATATAGGATTTCCGCTCTCGTCCTCAAACGCAAAATACTGTTCTAATTCATCGACGTCATGGTCGGCTACCCATAAAGGATTAATGCTTGGTGTAGGAACATTCATACTCTTGGGTGCTGCAAAACTGTGACTTGCAGCGTTTGCCACGAATGTTCCATTGGTCCCGTGCTCGATTCCGCAACTTGCAAACTTTGCATAGCTGCCACCGCCGTTAATGACAATTTCATCTTTGGCGCTGATAGTAATACGGCTGGCGGTGTGCGATATTTCTAATTTCGCCAGTAACTTAATGTTGTTCGACAAGGCTTGGACATCGATGTCACCAGCTGCGGCAACCAACTTCATCCCGGCTTTCTGTACGAACAAACGGAACGTTTCGCGAATGCTTGCGAAGATATTGGTGTTGGCGGCTAATGAAACGCTTTTTCCAGTTGTGATAGCCACGTGTCCATCGCTGGCGATATGGGTGTCTTCGGCCGTCGTCGTTACAATTCCAGCTGCGCTTGCGAGCACACAGTGCGGTTTGACCAACTCCGGAAACTGTTTTCCTTTGGTAGCGGACCCCTCGATCGTTGTGTTTTGTGATTGCAGATTCGCTACGACGTCCCTCTGGTTGTTGTCGGTCTCTTGGGCGCCATTCTTCTGGGCAATTTCTCCCAATAATCGATGCTGTTCGTAGGCAAATGCAAGACGACGTGATGTTTCGTCCATATCCGTGATCGGCCCACGCGCCGTTTGTCTTGCTTCTGTCGTTATCATCAAACCTTTGGCAGCGCGAGCGACTCCATGGCCGTCAGTGCGTAGTTCCCAGCCTTCGCCGCGCAAATCCTTGCGTCCTTTTGTGTCTTCTACAAGGGTGATGTAGCCAAGCGAAAGCTGGCTACATTGATGATCGCTTTTCAGCTGCGCCTGGATCTTGCCGGCTGTGTCGTCGAGTATCAGGTGATTTCCGCGTCTGGCGCTATCGCCTGCTTGCAGTTCTCGGCTTCGCAAACCACTCAAAGCCTGCTGCTCAGGCAACTGCCACGGCGGCATGTGCGTGAAGTTGTACAACGCCCCAAGAATCACCGGATGGTCGATATTCCCGTCGAGATAGACCACCGCCACTTCCTCACCAACGCGCGGCAAACGAATATTCCCGAACTCGCTGCCGGCCCCCGGCGACATGACCCGAAGCCAGGGCGAACTGTTCTCGTCATAGTTACCCAGCCTGTCCCAATGGAACTGGACCTTGACCCGCCCGTAGCCATCGGTGTGGATCTCCGAGCCATCAGGCCCGACGACGATGGCGGTCTGGACGCCGGGATAGGTGCAAGGCTTGCTGTTGTAGTACCGGCCCGGACGCCACTGGATATCCTTGCGCACGCACCGGAACGTGTTCTCGTAATGCGATGGCGCGCCCGGACCGGCCTGGTAGTTGTTGCTGGCGTCGTGGTCGACGCTCAGGATCAGGTAGTCGCGGTCGCGTATGCTGGGCTGGGCTGGCTCGCCGCGCTTGGGAACGCGCAGCTCGGCACTGAAATGGCCGCCGAGCTTGAAGCACCGCCCCGGCTGGGCAGTACGGTCGTTGCCATGGGCTTCGAAATACTGGGTGTTCGCATCGCGCTCGCCCATGCGCTGCTGCGCGAGTTTCTCGCCGTCGTCGTGGGTGCGGAAACCGTAGGAACCCGTGTTTTCGTAGATCTCGTATGGAAAGACGTCGCCCTGGTCATTCAGTGATTCGGCGGTCGACCGCTGCGCCACCGGATTCTTGTAATCGAAGCTGGCCAGGGTCGTCTGGCCGGAACCGATCCGCCGCACTGGACTCCATTCCCGAATGCCGTCGTCTTCGAGCGAGCCGGCTTTGTCGCGGAACGGAATCTCTCCGGAATCGTCGATCCCGGACGGATCGATGGGCTGGGCGAGCGTGCTCTTGTCGCTGAGCCAGAGCGTGTGGCCATCTGCCCGATGCTCGTACCAGTAGTGCAGCCCGAGATCTTCCCAGCGGCGGTGCAGGTGGTTGTAGTCGGTCTCGTCGTACTGGTTGGCGCAGGTCATGCGCGGATAGTCGCCGACGATGGCCGCATGCCAGTCTGCCTGGCGGTAATGGGCAAAGGTGAGTTCCGTCAGTTCGATGACGCTCTTGCCGTGGAACGACACGTTGTCCTTGCGCAGCCTGGTAAAGGCCAGCCAGGGCTCGAGCACCATGCGATAAAACGCAAAACCGCCGTCGGCGCGCAGGAAACGGAATTCCGTGACGTAGCCGTTGAAGTAGCGCAACGAGCCGTCTTCGCGCACAATGGAAATCGTCACCATCCTGGCCATCATCGCCTTCAGGGGAATCCGCGCGTCATCGGACAGGAGCTCGACCTCGACACGGAAGCAGCGGGAGATTTCTTCGCGCGCAGTCATCCTGTTCGGCAGGAGAATGGGATCAGGCCCGTCGCCCCGGGGAAATTCCAGGCGCATCAAACGGTCGTGCTGCGCATCGAGACTGAACACCGACAGCGCAGCGCCTGCCGCGATCGCTTGACTCCCATCCATGGAACGCCTCCAATGGTTTGTCAGGTTTTTGATTTCCGCCGGTTAAGGTACTCAACCGGATGGCGGCTAACGTTGATTGGCAGCAAGGACTGCTCGAATCTCCGGCCGGCTTGCCTTGCCTACCGTACCGGTCAGGAATGAATTCCATCCAAGACGTCGCCGATCTTGCCCTTGGGTCCTCAAGGTCAGCGGCTTGAGACACGGCTTGCTCAGCAAAAGCGTGACTTCATATTGGACGGCGGGCACGGCAAACAGACTGACCATCTCTTTCAATGCCGCGTGAGCCCGCCCGGGCGGCAGGAACGCGTTCGCCTGTTCCTCATTCAGAGGGCCGATATGCAGGCGGACACGCAAGTCGTTCCGCCACGTGCGCCCACCCAGCGCGGCGCCATGGCCGAGGGTTGGATCGGTGACGCCAAGCGTGCTGCGGATCCTGGCCGGTATCGGATCCCAGGCGCCAACGAATTCTTCGATACGCACGGGAATGCCGAAGTACTCGCCGAGAACACGTTCCACGGTCGAAGCGGCAATCGGGCGTGTCCTGAGCAAGCCGGCGTAGAAGGCGGCGACTTCCGCCGGGATCGATTCGAAGGGGCGGGCCGGTCCGAAACTCGTGGGCCGAAGACCACCCAATGCGGCCAGGAGCGGAAGCAGATCGTCCCGGGCGCGCGTGTCCAGGCCGTGCTCGACGCGGTATTTTCCCCACGCCTCGTAGAACAGGCCGATGGCCCGGTTCGAAAACAGGTCGATGAACGGCTTCCAGCTTTCGTCGGCTGCCGCGCCCGTCCTGCCGGCTGCCCGTTCGGTGTCATGCAACGGCAACGTGCCGTTAGCGCCCAACAATCCGATGAATGCGGCGGTGATGTGGATGCGAGGTGCCCCGGCCGCGTCGCCTGGTTCAACCTGCATGCTTTCGATCTCGCTTGCCGGAAAAGCCAGCGACACGCTGTTTTGAAAGCGCAGCACCTGGTTGAACGCCTGGGGATACGGAATACCCTGTCGGCGCAGCATGCGTACGAGGATGTTCAGCAGTTGTGCGAAGCTGTACCGGTACGGTGCCGCGAGCAGGCGCTCGATCATGACAGCGGCGTGCTCCCACTTCGTGGTTTGCATCGGAACAGCTCCTCTCCGGTTTGGTGTGACAGGATCACCAGCTCGATAAAACCGTTCATCTGGACGTACAGCGCGAAGAACTGGTCGATGACCTGCACGAACAGGTGCAGGCCGGCGCCGACGAAGGCCTCCTCGTCGATCGTCAGGCGCACTTCGGTCCCGTGTGCCAGTGAGGCTCCGCGCTTGTGCCTGAGCCATGCTGTCGTCTCGGCATGTTCCAGGGCGACGACGCCGGCGATCTGGCGCCGCGATACAGCAGATCCCGTGAAGTCGTACAGCGCGAGCATCTCGCGCAGGCCGTCGGCTCCTTCCAGCGCCAGGGCGCGGTGGTTCAGCGTCAGGTGCGAGATGAGGCGCCAATGTGCGCCCTGGCCGTTTGCCAGGCGATGGGGACGCGTGGGCCGGCGCAGGAAACGTATCCTCCCACCCTGCGCCGCGCCGGGTATCGTCAGGTCGCCGTCGGTCGACCCGCATTTCAACAGGCAGGGCAGGTCGCGGTTGGTGCAGGTGAGGTCGATCGACAGCGTCGTCTGCTCGACCTCGAGCGGCTCGCCGCGGGTATCGACGAGCGCGATGACTTTTTCATGGCCCGGACTGGTGACCGCCAGCGTATCGTCATGGCGCAGTATCCAGTAGCGGCCCTTGTGCGCATCGCTCTCGCCATGGCGCAGCGCATAGAAGGGGCGGAATTCGATGGGCGCGATGTCCTTGCCGCGCTGCCGCACCATGTGGACCCTGTCGACCGCATACACTTCGTACCCGGATGCATGCGCAGGATGGGCAAGGACCGAGTATTCCGCGGTGCGCTGCGTGTATCCGACCGGGACCCCCGGCTGCCTGAACAGATTGACGACCGGGGTGCAGCCGGTGAGCAGGCTTTGTGCCGACAGGCCCGCGAGCATCCTGGCCTGGTCCGATCCCGGCGCGATGCCCGCCAGCGCCAGGTGCAGCGTGAAGCCGGTGCAGTCCGATGGCAGCCGAGCACGGAGCGCGGCGAGGTCGATGTCGAAGAAGTTGAATTTTTCCGGGAAGGCGAAATACTCCGCGAGGAGCCGGTTGGCACGGTGCGAGCGCGCGTCGAACGGGATCAGGGCGTCGTCGTCGTCAAACCCGACCGCCGAAACCGGTATCGCGGCGAGCGGCATCCAGGCGCCGTCCGCGCCCGCCTGGACGTAAGCCGACGCCGTGCGCATGAACAGCGCATCGCGCAGCGCTGCGCAGAATGAAGCGTCACCGTCGAGATAAATCCGCATGGGCGCAGGCGCGCCGGCTGGAACCGGGGCCGCGAACTCGATGCCGATCGCCGCCGTCGCGCCCGGCGCGACCCGGGTCGACGACGGCGCGCGGATCACGGCATCGAAGCGGGCGGACGTGATGGCGACCGCGGATGGCGCGACATCGTATGCGGTCTGGAATTTGCAATGCACGCCGCGGACCGGTGCCGATTCGAGCAGTGTCCCGCGCGGCACGGTTCCGGTGCCGCCGCCGGCGGCCGGGAGGAAGCGCACGATCGCGCACGACGGAAACGGCCTCAGATAATGCGGAAACAGGAGATTGAGCAGCGCTTCCGTAAATTGTGGATAGGAGTCATCCAGACGTTTCGACACCCTGGCGCACAGCAGGGCGACGGACTGGATCAGGCGTTCGACATGCGGATCGTCGCACGCCTCGCCACCGAGTTGCAGCTTGGCCGCGACTTTCGGATAGCGCTCGGCGTATTCGCGGCACAGCTGCCGCATGGTGACGAGCTCGCGTTCGTATTGCGCAAACAGTTCGTCCATGATGTGTGTGCCTATGGAGCGTTACGCACGCTCTGGATCGAATAGCGTTGGAGCGATGGCTGGAACACGGCGTTGAAGTGCATCGGATCGGCCGCCGGCGCGCTTTTCAGTTGGGCGGTGATCACGAAGTCGACCCGGTTGATGGCACCTTTCCTGGGCTGCAGCGTCGCCGTCACCTTGTGCAGCCTCGGTTCGTGCCGCTCGATCGCCAGCCGGACCGCGGTGCAGATGCGTTTCTGGTCCGTGTCGCTCGTCATGCACATGCCGGCGAAGTCGATCAGGCCGTAGTTCACGATGGATCCGCTGACTTCGGGATAGCCGGCCAGCGTATCGGGCAGCAAGGCGGAACGGGTGTTGAGGAGCGCTTCCAGATCGCGTGTAATACTCTCCTTCCACGCGTGCGAGGTGTCGTCATCGGCATCCAGACGGTCGAACAAACCTGGCGTGAAACTCTGCATGCTGGTTTCCTTTAAAGCCGCCATTATTCCCCTCTTGCTGAGAATAAAGTTGCGCCCTCTCAACGGACCGAGGCGCAATGCCCGCCATGCTTTCCTGAGCGAATTTTGAACGAGGAGGCAACGATGAGCTTGGGCGCGAAGATCTTGTGGTCCGAGGGGTTGACGCTTGGACCCCAGCATTTCCAGCGGCAGGACCTGTACCACGAGACGCGGCTGCTCAGGATGGCGTCGGCGCTCAATCCGAATTTTTGGGGTGCACGTCTACTGGAGTGGAATATGGATGCGTTGGGCCATAATCTGCTCGAAGCGCAGGCCATGTCGCTGATCTTCCCGGACGGGGCGGTCTACGAGGCCCCCGCGACGGACTTGTTGCCGGTCCCGGTCGACCTGGCCCGACTGCCCCCGGAGATCAATACGTTCACGATGTATGCCGCGCTTCCGACCATTCGGCCGCATGGCGCGAATGCGGAGGAGGGCGGTCGTTACGCGTTGGCCGAGTCGGAAACATCCGACCTGTTCAGCGACGCGGTGCCGATCGACGTGCCGTTCCTGAAGAAGCGGGCCCGGCTCGTTTCGCATGCCGAGCCGCGCGATGGCCACGTCAGTTTTCCCGTGTTGCGCATCCATCGTGATCCGCGTGGCGGTTTCGAGGTCGATCCGACGTTTGTCCCGCCGTGCGTGGCGATCAGTGCTGCCCGTCCGCTCCAGCAACTGCTCGACGGCCTGATGAGCGCATTGACCGCGAAGATCGTGTCCCTTCATGCCGCGCACCGGAAGACGAACGCGTCCACCTACGAGGTCCACGCCGGCGACATCACGTCCTGGTGGATGCTGAACGTCATCAGCACCGCGAACGCATCCCTGCAGCACTGCTCGCGTTCCCGCGTACAGCACCCGGAAGCGCTGTACGAGAAGCTGCTCGCGCTTGCGGGCGGCCTGATGACCTTTTCGGACAGGTACGCGACGTCGGACTTGCCGGCCTACGACCACGCGGATCCCGGCGTCACGTTCGCACAGCTCGATGCGTTGATCCGCGACCTCGTCGATACCGTCATCTCGGCCAGGTATTTCACGATTCCGCTCGTGGCCGAGGATAATCGCCGCACGCATTTCAGAGGCGCGCTCGATCCGGCGAAGCTGGCCCAGGACACGCAGCTTTGCCTGGCCGTGAGCGCGGACATGCCGGCGCTCGAACTGGTGTCCGCCGTGCCGATCCGGTTCAAGATCGGATCGCCCGACGACATCGAACGCATCGTGGCGTCGGCCCTTCCCGGCATCGCGTTGACCCACATGCCGCAGGTGCCGGCCGCGGTCCCGGTCCGGCCCGACACCTATTATTTCTCGGTGTCGACCAGGAACGGGCTCTACGAAAATGCGCTGAAAGCGGAGGCGATCGCGATCTATGCCCCGGCCGGGATGCGTGAACTGAACATCGAACTGATCGCGTTCACGCAGTGATCCCGGCTTCTCGTCAGCCTCGCGTGCGCGGGTGCAGCCGCGCAAAGCTGATGCAGGCGCCCAGCAACGCGATGCCCGCCGCAGCGGCGAGGGCATACGTGGTGCCATGGCGCTCCGACAGCACGAGGCAGCCCGCCACCAGCGCGGCGCCGCCGGCCTGGCCCGTCAGGCGCGCCGTCGCGACGATGCCGCTCGCGCCGCCGGCCCGTTCGCGCGGCGCGCTGCCCATGATCGCCTTCATGTTCGGCGCCTGGAACAGGCCGAAGCCGATGCCGCACACGGCCATGCGCCATGCGATCGCGAACGTGGACGGCGCCTCCGGCATCCACAGCAGCGCCGCCATGCCGGCGCACAGCACCAGCAGGCCGATTCCCGCCAGCAGCCCGGATTCATGGCGGTCGGACAAACGGCCGGAGATCGGGCCCATGATCCCGACCAGCACGGGCCAGGGCGCCAGCAGGAAGCCCGTCTCGACGGGCGAACGGCCGAGCACCTGCTCGAAGTGGAAGGGCAGGGCGACGAACGCGAGGCTCTGGACGGCGAACGTGCACACGGCCGTCAGCGCCGACAGCGCGAACAGCGGCCGCGCCAGCAGATCCGTCGGCAGGATCGGCGCCGCATGGCCGCGCTGGCGCCGCAACAGAAGCGCGAAGCACGCGGCCGTCGCCACGGCCTCCAGACCCAGGCGCGCGGGCGGCACGCCATGCGCCGCATCGCCCAGCAACAGGATCAGGAAGCCGAACGCCCCCACGTTGCACAGCGCCGCGCTGGCATCGAAGCCGTGCTTGCCGCGCGCGTTGTCGGGCAGGACGCGGCGGGCGAGCACGAACGCCGCGGCGCCGATCGGCACGTTGATGGCGAACAGCCACGGCCACGAGGCCAGCGCCAGGATCAGCGATGCGAGCGTGGGACCGACGGCGAACGCCACCGCCACGACGAGGGCATTCAGGCCGAAACCCTGGCCCTGCAGGTGCGCCGGATAGATGGCGCGCATCATCGCCGTCGTCACGCCCATCAGGGCGGCGGCGCCGAGGCCCTGCAGCAGGCGCGCGCCCACGAGCAGCGGCAGGTTCCACGCCAGCGCACATAATAAGGATGCCACCGTGAACAGCGCCAGGCCGGCCGTGGCGACTCTCCGGTAGCCGACGCGCTCGCCCAGCGCCGCGAACGGCAGCAGCGTGGCGACCATCGCCAACTGGTAGATGTTGACGATCCAGACGGAGGCGGCGGCGCCGGCGTGCAGTTGCCGGGCCAGCTCGGGCAGCGCCGTGTTGGCGATCGCCGTGTCGAGCGACGCCATCGAGACGCCCGTCATCAGGGCCAGCATCGCCCAGCGGCGGCGCGCCGCGGGCAGGCCGTCGGCGGGCGCCTGGACCGCGGCGTTGGCGATGCTGCCGCGGGTCAGAACGGTTTCTGTCATATCAGTCCCTTGCCACTCCCGATGGACCGATGCGTTCGGCGTTCGGCACATCCGAGATGCGGATGCGGATCAGGTGGCGGCGCTCGTCCGTGTAGGTCGTGCGGCCGTGCAGCATGTGGTGGTTATCGACCAGCATCAGCGTGTCGTCCGGCAGCTGTTCCTCGAAGCGAACGGCGCCTTTTTCGACCACCTCGTTCATCAGCGCCAGCGCGTCGCACAGGGCGGGCGTGGCCAGGTCGGGGCGGGCGTCGAGCCCCTTCAGGATCGAGTCGTAGCGCCAGCGCATCGCGAAGCGCGGCGCCGGCTTCACGCTGTAGCGGGACGCGGCACGCGTGACCGGTCCGAACACCGGGGCCACGTGGACTTCGACGGTTTCCTCGCCGGCCGCGTACACGGCCGGGACGCGGAACGGCACCGGCGTGGTGCACAGCAGGTCGAACGCGGCGCGGCCTTCGTCCGTGCGCTGCAGCGCGTCGTAAATGTCGTCGCCGTCGACCAGCAGCGACTTGCCGCCGTCGCAACGTGCGGCGTGCACCACGTACAGGACGAACTGCTCTTCGGGCATCGGATAGAACGACGAATCCGTGTGCATGTCGGCGTTGCCGACGCGCTCGGAGAAGGTCGTGAAGCGGCTACCGCCTTCCGTGGCGGGCCTGGCGCGGACATCCCACGCGACGCGGCCGGTGCGCTGGTCCGTCGAGGTGGGATAGCCGAGCATCAGGGTCAGCGCGTACAGGGCCGCGTTGCGGCGTTCTTCCGGCAGTCCGGCCAGGCCGAGGTTATGAATCACTGCACCATGCGTGCGCAGGCCGAGTAATCCTTCGGTGAAATGGGCCAATACCGGAACACGCCCCAATTCGGTGCGCAATTGCACCTCATTGGGATGCGCGTAAAAGCCATTCCCGTTAAAACTATCAAAATGTTTCAACAGAATTTCGAGAATGGAATCGAGGTCGGTATTCCAGTCGATGGCAGCGTTGGCGAATACGATTTTGCCAATGCGGGAAATGGAAGTGAGCATGTAAAGAACTCCAAAAGTTGCCGTTAGGTAAGTTTTTAAATTCTAAAATATGCCAATGTTTTTTCGCAATCTAATTCCTGTTATTTAAATATCGTTGTGCGAAAATGTTACGTTCTGGAATCAAGAACGAGGTGTCGCAAAAACTCGACAAGAGTGAAAAACAGGGATATGTAGACAACTCATGTGCGTTATCATGGTTGACGTAAGGAAACATTGTAACATGAAGGTCAACATATTCAAACGTCAACATGAGATATTTATCAAGCTTGCGCCTCGCTACTAAATTGGGAATTGCATTTGCCGCTATCCTTGCGCTAACCGCGCTTGTTGGCGGTGTCGCAATATGGCAATTAGCACAAGTTAATGACACGTCGATGAAATTGTCATCGCACTGGATGCCCGGTATTCGCGTCATCGAAGACATCAAATCGCAGATTGCACGTATCCGCACGCGCGAATTGCAATACATCATTTCCAGCGAACAGACGGAAATGGATAAATATGACAAGGTCATTGCAAAAGACCTGGATGACCTCCATAAAATGCAGGACGATTATGTGAAATTGCTCGAATCGCCCGAGGAAAAGCAGACGTATGCGGACCTGCTGGAGATGTGGGACCGCTATATGGCGGAAGACGCCAAAATCCGGGCCGCGGCCCGCGCAGGCGACGCCGAGCTGGCCAAGAAGCTGATCCGCGGCGAGTCGAACAAGCTGGTCGTGGCGCTGCGGGGCCACGTCGACAAGATCGTCGACATGTACACGGAAGGCGGCCGCGCCGCGGCGGTCGAGGGCAATGCGCGCTACACGGCGTCGCGCATGTGGATCGTGTCGCTGGTGCTGGGCAGCGTCGTGCTGGGCGCCGCCGGCGCCATGCTGCTCACGCGCTGGCTGATGCGCCGCCTCGGCGGCGAGCCGGATTACGCCACCGAGATCGTCGCGCGCATCGCCGCCGGCGACCTGGCGGTGCGGGTCGACACGCGCGCAGGCGACGATTCGAGCCTGTTGTTCGCAATGAAATCCATGCGCGACAACCTGGCGAAGATCGTCGGCGACGTGCGCGGCGCGACGACGACGATCTCGCAGGCATCCGACGAAATCGCCGGCGGCAACCTCGACCTGTCGTCGCGCACGGAGCAGCAGGCCAGCTCGCTGGAGGAGACGGCCGCGTCGATGGAGGAGTTGACGTCGACCGTGAAGCAGAACGCCGACCACGCGGGCCAGGCGAACGCGCTGGCCGACACCGCGGCCGGCGTCGCCCAGAAGGGCAGCGCGGCCGTGGCGCGCGTCGTCGACACGATGGGCTCGATCCACGCATCGTCGCAGAAGATCGTCGACATCATCGCCGTCATCGACGGCATCGCGTTCCAGACGAATATCCTCGCGCTGAACGCCGCCGTCGAAGCGGCGCGTGCGGGTGAGCAGGGCCGCGGCTTCGCCGTCGTCGCGACGGAAGTACGCAATCTCGCCCAGCGTTCGGCCGCCGCCGCGAAGGAAATCAAGGAACTCATCGGGAGTTCGGTGCAGCAGGTCGAGGCGGGCAATGTGCTCGTCACGGAAGCGGGTGTGACGATGACCGAGGTGCTGAACAGCGTGCAGCAAATGCATGCGATCATGGCCGAGATCAGCCACGCGAGCCGCGAACAGAGCGCCGGCATCGAGCAGGTGAACCAGGCCATCACGCAGATGGACACGGTGACCCAGCAGAACGCGGGGCTCGTGCAGCAGGCGGCCCATACGGCCCAGAGCCTGCAGGAACAGGCGGCCGCGCTGGGACAGCTGGTCAGCGTATTCCGTCTCGACGCGTTCGAGGCGCCGCGCCCGATGCTCATGCGTTAAACAAAAACGGCAGCCCGCGGGTTCAGTTCACCCGCGGGCTGCCGTCTTACTTGCGCGGTCCGTGCGGATCAGCGCATTTCTTCGATCATCTTCTTCAGCTTGCCGGAGTCGGCGCAGAACGCGCGGATGCCTTCGGCCAGCTTCTCGGTCGCCATCGCGTCTTCGTTCAGCATGAAGCGGAACGTCTTTTCGTCGAGTGCGATCTTCTCGATGTCCGCATTCGCGTCGGCCACCAGCTTGCGCTCGACGGCGCCTTCGGTGTCGGCCAGCTTCTGCAGCAGGTCCGGCGAGATGGTCAGCAGGTCGCAGCCGGCCAGTTCCAGGATCTGCGACGTGTTGCGGAAGCTCGCGCCCATCACCTCGGTCTTGTAGCCGAACTTGCGGTAGTACTGGTAGATGCGCTTGACCGACTGCACGCCCGGATCGTCCGCGCCCTGGTAGTCGGTGCCCGTGGATTTCTTGTACCAGTCGTAGATGCGGCCGACGAACGGCGAGATCAGTTGCACGCCCGCTTCGGCGCAGGCGACGGCCTGGCACAGCGAGAACAGCAGCGTGAGGTTGCAGCGGATGCCGTCCTTCTCGAGGATCTCGGCGGCGCGGATGCCTTCCCACGTCGACGCGATCTTGATCAGCACGCGCGAGCGTTCGATGCCGGCCGCTTCGTACAGGGCGATCAGTTCGCGGCCCTTGGCGACCGTCGCTTCCGTGTCGAACGACAGGGCGGCGTCGATTTCGGTCGAGACGCGGCCCGGCACGAACTTCAGGATCTCGGTGCCGAACGCGATCAGGAGGCGGTCGACGATTTCCTCGGTCGATGCGTTCGGGAAGTCGGCGATCGTCTTTTCCAGCAGCGGACGGTATTCCGGCTTCTGGACGGCCTTCAGGATCAGCGACGGATTCGTCGTCGCGTCCTGCGGTGCGTAGGCCTTGATCGATTGGAAGTCGCCGGTGTCGGCCACCACGGTGGTGTACTGCTTGAGCTGTTCGAGTTGGTTCATGATGCGGGGGAGAGAAAGGTCAGGCGGTTATTGTATCCGGAATCAGCAGTCGGTCGCCTCGAGAAACGCCGCCACCATGGCCTCCAGCCCGGCCTTGTCCTCGCCGGAAAAGCGGTCGAGCAGCGGGCTGTCGATATCGAACACGCCCACCAGCCTGCCGTTCTTGACGAGCGGGATAACGATTTCCGAATTCGACGCCGAATCGCATGCGATGTGGCCCGGGAACGCGTGCACGTCCGGCACGACCATGGTTTCGCGCTTGACGGCCGTCGTGCCGCACACGCCGCGGCCGAACGGGATGCGGGCGCACGCGGGCTTGCCCTGGAACGGGCCGACGAGCAAATCTTCGCCATTGCCCGATTTCGCGGGCACGGTGAGGTAAAAGCCGGCCCAGTTCAGGTCGGCGAGGGTGTCGTAGACGAGCGCCGAGAATTGCGACGCGTTGGCGATGAGGTCGCGCTCGCCCTCGAGGACGCTGGCGACCTGGCGTACCAGCAGGTCGTAGTCGGGGCGGGTGCTGCGTTCGGGATTGATGTGCATGGCGGACGGTGCTGCGTTGTCGAAAGTACGTATTTTACGGCAGTAAAAATAGATTGTGCTTGACATCTATTTTGGAAAATGGATTATGATTGACATCCAATTTGGAGGAAACCATGCGAGTCAATCGAATCCAGGCGGAGGAAAACCGCCAGGCCGTCATCGACGCCGCCAGCCGCCTGTTCCGCGAACGGGGCTTTGACGGCGTCGGCCTCGCCGAGCTGATGGCCGCGGCCGGCCTCACGCACGGCGCGTTCTATAAACAGTTCAAGTCCAAGGACGACCTGATCGCCCAGGCCTGCGACCGCGCGCTGGAGACCGGCATCGACGGCTGGCGGCGCGCGGCGGCGGACGCGGGGGAGAGCGCCTACGCGGCCCTCGTGCGCCGCTACCTGACGCCGGGCCACCGCGGCCGCGTCGGTTCCGGCTGCATCATCGCCTCGCTCGGCCCGGACGCGGCCCGCCACGGCCCGGAACTGCCGCGCCATTTCGAGGCGGGCGTCAAGACCCTCGTCGACATCCTCGGCGCCGCCATGCGCAGGAAAAAACCCGACGCGACGCCGGACGACGCACTCGCCGCATTCGCCACGATGGTCGGCGCGCTCGTGCTGGCGCGGTCTGTCGATGACGACGCGTATGCCCGCCGTATCCTCGACGCGGCCACGGCCCGTCTTCTCGACTAAGGACGCTCATGCTTTCCACCTCTCTTGCCCAGTGGATGGGCCGCCGCGGCCTGCACTACGGCTGGCTCGTCGCCGCCATCACCTTCCTGACGGCGCTGTCGTCGTCCGCCGCCCTCGGCCTGCCGGGCGCGCTGCTGAAACCCCTGAGCCAGGAATTCGGCTGGACCGTCGACCAGATCTCGTCCGCGCTCGCCGTGCGTTTCGCCCTGTTCGGCCTGATGGGACCCTTTTCCGCGCTGCTGATGGAGCGCTTCGGCCTGCGCAACGTGATGGTGACGGCGCTGATGGTCATCGCGGCCGGCCTCGGTCTCGTGCGCCAGATGACGGACTTCTGGCAGCTCGTGCTGCTGCTGGGCGTGATGCTGGGGCTCGGTTCCGGCATGACGGCGCTGGTGCTCAACGCCGTCGTCGCCAACCGCTGGTTCGAACAGCGCCGCGGCCTCGTCATGGGGCTGCTCACCGCGAGTTCGGCGACGGGGCAGCTCGTGTTCCTCCCCGTCGGCACGTGGCTGATCGAGCATGGCGGCTGGCGCCTGGCGCTGCTGCCCGTGATGGCCAGCTGCGCCTTCGTGGCGATTCTCGCGCTGCTGTTCGTGCGCGACCATCCGCAGGAACTGGGGCTCGCACCCTATGGCGGCGACACGACCATCAAACCCGTCGTGCCGGCGCGCGCACCGGTCTCGATCCGCACGCCGTTCACCACGCTGGCCAGCGTGCGTGCCGACCGCGTGTTCTGGGTATTGTTCGGCAGTTTCTTCATCTGCGGCCTGTCGACGAATGGCCTGATCCAGACCCACTTCATTTCGCTGTGCGGCGACGCGGGCCTGGGCGCCGTCCCCGCCGCGTCGGTACTGGCGATGATGGGCACGTTCGATCTCGTGGGCACGATCCTGTCGGGCTGGCTGTCCGACCGTTACGACAGCCGCTACCTGCTGTGCTGGTACTACGGCATGCGCGGGCTGTCGCTGGCGTGGCTGCCGTCGGCCGACTTCACGCTCACGGGCCTGACGCTGTTCGCCATGTTCTATGGCCTCGACTGGATCGCGACCGTGCCGCCGACCGTGAAGCTGGCCGCGCAGGCGTGGGGCAAGCGCGCGCCGATGATCTTCGGCTGGGTCTTCGCCGGCCACCAGCTCGGGGCGGCCGTGGCGGCCTACGGCGCGGGCCGCATCCGCACGATCGCGTTCACGTATTCGCCGGCCGTGTACACGGCGGCCGCGGCGTGCGGCGTCGCCGCGCTGATCGTGCTGCTGGCGCGGCGCCGCGCCGCCGCGCCGGTACCCGTGCCGGAGGCGGTGAACTAAGTGAGCGCGACGCGCGCGCGGCCGGAAGCGTCGAGCTTGACGGTCACGAGGCGCTCGCCGATCCGCACCTTCGCCGCTTGCCCCGGCTTGCCGCGCAGCGCGACGCGCGTGGCGCGGCCGCCGGTCCAGTCCAGGTCGACCTCGATGCCGCCGCGTGCCCGAATGCCGTGGACGGCACCTTCCGGCCACGCGCGCGGCAGCGCCGGCAGGATGCGGATCTCGCCGCCCCACGATTGCACGAGCATTTCCAGGATGCCGGCCGCGCCGCCGAAGTTGCCGTCGATCTGGAACGGCGGGTGCGCATCGAACATGTTCGGGTAGGTGCGCTCCGGCGCCAGCAGGCCGCGCAGGATGCTGTACGCGTGTTCGCCGTCGCCCATGCGCGCCCACAGCGCCAGGCGCCATGCGGTGGCCCAGCCTGTCGACATGTCGCCGCGCGTGTTGAGCGACACCTTGGCCGCTGCGATCAGGTCGGGGGTGTCGCGCACGTTGATTTGCTCGCTGGGATAGACGGCGTACAGGTGCGACACGTGGCGGTGATGCTGGTCCGGCGCCTGCGCATCCCAGTCGTCCAGCCATTCCTGCAACTGGCCCTGCGCGCCGATGCGGTCCGGCGCCAGGTGTGCGCGTTTCGCTTCCACCGCCTTGCGGAAGTCCGCGTCCGGATCGCGCAGCTTCGCGTGCGCCGCGAGTGTCGATGCGAACAGGTCGCGCACGATCTGGCGGTCCATCGCCGGCCCCGCGCACACGGCGACGTCCGGGTGGTGCGGGTTCTCGGGCGAGAGCGACGGCGACGTGACGAGGCCACGGCCCTTCGGATCCTCGACGAGAACGTCGACGAAGAACATCGCCGCGCCTTTCAACGCGGGGTAGATGCGGGCAAGGTAGGCGTCGTCGGGGTTGTATTCGTAGTGGTCCCACAGCGTCTTGCACAGCCACGCGCCGCCGCAGGGCCACATGCCCCAGTTCGGCCCGTCGATGGGCGCTGCCGCGCGCCACAGGTCCGTGTTGTGGTGCGCGACCCAGCCGCGCGCGCCCCAGGACTCGCGCGCGACGGCCGCGCCGGTGACGGCCAGTTCCTCGACCATCTTCACCAGCGGCTCCACGCACGGCGCCAGGTTGGCCGCTTCCGCCGGCCAGTAGTTCATCTCGGTGTTGATGTTGATGGTGTACTTGCTGCCCCACGGCGGATTGATCCCCTCGTTCCAGATACCCTGCAGGTTCGCGGGCTGGCTGCCCGGGCGCGACGACGAGATCAGCAGGTAGCGGCCGTATTGCAGGTACAGCGCGGCCAGCGTCGCGAGGGACGCGTCGTCGGTCTGCGGGACGGCGGCGATGCGCGCATCGGTGGGGGCGGTGCCGGCGTCGGCGCGGCCGAGTCGCAGCGACAGCCTCCCGAACAGCGCGCGGTGTGCTTGCACGTGGTCCGCACGCAGGCGCGCATACGGCTTGCGCGCGGCGGCGTCCACGCGCTCGCGCACGGCCTTGACCGGGTCGCCGTCGATGTCGCGGGGGCTGACGAAACTGGTCGCGGCGCCGATCAGCAGCGTGACCTCGCGCGCGCCGCGCACGCGCAGGCGGTCGCCGTCGACGTCCACCTTGCCATCGCCCAGGGCCATGACGCGCACGGCGTAGCGCAGGGCGCCCTTGACGCCGGCGTGGTCGGCGTTGCGGCCTTCGACGAGCAGGGCGCGCGGGCCGTCCGCGCGGATGGACAGGCTCGCGGGACGCTGGGCTTCCGCGAGGTCTTCGCTGACGTCCCACGGGGCGCCCGCAGGGACGTCATGTCTGGCCTTCGTGACGTCGAACGTGCCGTCGCCATACTTGACCTCGCGCGGGTGGCGGTAGCCGACGTCGAAGTCGAGCGTGCCGCCGGTGGCTTGCAGGTGCAGCACGATCACCTGGTCGGGCGCGCTGGAGAACACCTCGCGCACGTGGCGCACGGCGCCGCTGGCGAAGCGCGTGGTCGCGATCGCGCTGTCCAGGTCCAGCGTGCGCCGGAATCCTTGCGCGCCATCGACGCCGTGGAAGTCGAACAGCAGGTCGCCGGCCGCGCCGTAGGGCATCTGCGTGGCCGGCTGCGCGATCATCTCTTTCGCCACGAGGTCGCGCGCTTCGATGAACTTGCCTTCGTCGATCAGCGCACGCACGCGCGGCAGCGCGGCCTTGAAGCCGGGATTGTCGAAACGGTACGGGCCGCCGGCCCACAAGGTGTCTTCGTTCAGCTGCAGGCGCTCCTGCAGCGGGCGGCCGTACACCATCGCGCCCAGCCGGCCGTTGCCGACGGGGAGGGCCTCGACCCATTGGCGCGCCGGTTTGTCGTACCACAGCGCCAGCTTGTCCTTGTCGCCCTCAGTGCGTGTCACGACGGTTGCGCCGGCGAGGCCAGGCATGCCTGCGGCGGCGGCCGCGAGGCCCAGCGTGCCGAGCACGCGGCGCCGGGTAGGGTTGACCTGTTGGTGACCTGCTTTGCTCAAAATTGTCTCCTGGTTTTTGTGGAAGGTTATTGTTTATTATAAATAAAAACCAAGCCAGGAAACGTTTTTCGTTACGGCGCGCTGGTCCGGTACAGTGCCCGCGCCTCGCACACATGCCGATGATGCTCGTCGGCCCACGCGACAAGACCCCGCATCGGCACGAGGAACGAGTGGCCCAGAGGCGTGAGGTCGTACTCGACCCGGGGCGGCACTTCCGGATACACCGTGCGGCGCACGAAGCCGTCTTCCTCCAGGCGCTTCAGGGTCTGCGACAGCATCTGCTTGGAGATGTCGCCCAGTGCGCGCATCAATTCGTTGAAGCGTTTGGTGCCGCCTTCGAGTGCGTCGAGAACGAGGAGACTCCACTGGTCGCCGATGCGATCCAGCACGTCGCGGATGGGGCAGGGTTGATCGAAGGGGCGGTCGGCGGCGAGCAGGGAGGTCTTGGACATGGTGTGTTCACGGGTTGCGGGTCAGTGTCGGCTGACCTGATCACGCCGCGCTGACTTCTTGTGCGGCCCATGCAGACTAGCATAAGATGATTCGACGGTCTCGTTTTCAGACCTATTCTTAACCACAGACCAAAGGAATTCCATGGCACGCATCGCACTCATCGGCGCATCCGGCAACGTCGGCACGCGCATCCTGAACGAACTCGTTTCGCGCAATCACCAGGTCACGGCCATCGTCCGCGATCCTGCGAAAGTCCCGGCGCGTGCGGGCGTCACGGCAGCACGCGGCGACGTCGCCGATCCGGCTGGCCTGGCCGAGGTGCTGAAGGGCCACGACGCCGTGGTCAGTTCGGTGCGCTTCCTCGACACCGACCCGCAAGCACTGATCGGCGCCGTGCGCGCGTCCGGCGTAAAACGTTATCTCGTCGTGGGCGGCGCCGGCAGCCTGTTCGTCGCACCGGACAAGCGCCTCGTCGACCAGCCCGATTTCCCGGCCGCGTACAAGGACGAGGCGACGAAGGGCGCCGATTTCCTGGATGCGCTGCGCGGCGTGAACGATCTCGATTGGACGTTCATCTCGCCGTCCGCGCTGTTCGTGCCGGGCGAGCGCACCGGCAAGTTCCGCCTCGCCAAGGACGAACTGCTGGTGAGCGAGAAGGGCAGCACGATCTCGTACGAGGATTACGCCATCGCGCTGGTCGACGAGATCGAAAAGCCGGCGCACGTGCGCGAGCGATTCACGGTCGGTTACTGATTATTTTTTTGCCGGCGTCCACTCGTCGAGCCGCCGGCCTTCCGCGCATGCCGCGATGAGCCGGTCGAGCCGCGCCGCCCGCGTCTCCGGCTTCTTGGCACTCGTCACGACGTGCAGCATGCGCTTGCGGTAGCCGGGCGGGCACGCTTCGAAATACGCCCACGCGGACTTGTGGCGCCGGAAGCGGGCCAGGTCCTCGGGCGCCAGTTCGGCGGGCGTCTCGCGCTCGTGCGAATACACGCGCGAGCGGTCTTCCGAGCGCCGCTCGAACGCCGCTTCGCCCGCCGGCGTCATGAGGCCTTGCTCGCGCAGCCTGGTCACCTTGTCGATGTTCACCGCGCTCCAGATCGAGCCGGCTTTGCGTGGCGTGAAGCGGATCGTGTAGGCGCCTTCGTCGACGCCCTTGCGCACGCCGTCGATCCAGCCGTAGCACAGCGCCTGGTCGACGGATTCGGACCAGGTCATGCACGGCTTGCCCGTGCCGACCTTGTGAAAGCCCACGAGCAGTTCCTTTGCCTCGTGTGCATGGGCCGCGAGCCAGGCGCGGAAGTCTTCTGCGGTTGCGAAGAAGACCGGGGCGGTCATCCGATGAACGAATCGAACTGCAGGTCGAATTCCTGCAGCGCCTTCTGCGCGTTCTGCATCTTCTTGCGGAACTCCGGACCGCGCTGCAGCGCGAGGCCGACCGCGAGCACGTCGATCACGACGAGGTAGGCGAGGCGCGCCGAGATCGGCGTGTACGGATCGGTCGCGAACACGAGGTCGATTGGAATCAGGAGGCTCGCCATGTCCGCGAGCGGCGTGCCGGACGGTGCCAGCACGATCACTTCGGCACCGCCGCGGCGCGCGAGTTTCGCCGAGCGCGTGAGCGACGGGTTGTTGCCGCGCTGGGAGATCGCGACCAGCGCGTCGCCCTCGCGCAGCAGCGCGGCCGCGATGGCGTGGATCGCGGGGTCGGTGTACGCGACGGTCGGCACGCCCGAGCGGAAGAATTTGTGTTGCGCGTCGGCCGCGACGAAGCCCGACGTGCCCTGGCCGTAGAACTCGATCTTGTTGGCGCGCGACAGGATGTCGAGTGCCTTCTGGATCAGTTCCGGCTTAAGGTTGTTGCGCAGGTCGAGCAGCGTGTTGATCGAGCGGCTGCAGATCTTGTTGACGAGGTCCGCGGCCAGGTCGTCCTGCGCCGGCTGCTCGCTGGCACCGGGCAGCGCCAGCGCGAGGCCTTGCGCGAGCTTCAGCTTGAACTCGTGCCAGCCGTCGTAGCCGAGCGTGCGGCAAAAGCGCACGACGGTCGGCTCGGACACCTGCGCGCTGCGCGCCAGCGCCGTGATGTTCTGGCTCACGGTGGCGCTGGGCGCGGCCAGCACGGCGAGCGCCACCTTGCGCTCGGACTTGGACAGCGAGTCGAGCTGGGTACGGATCGAATCGAGCAGCACGTTAGTTCCTTCAGTCTTCCGGCAGCGCCTCTTCGCGCCACTGCAGGCCGTCGCGGCCGATCAGCGCGGACGACGAGGCAGGGCCCCACGTACCGGACGTGTACGGGACCGGCGTCGTGTCGTCCTGCTCCCAGTATTCGAGGATCGGCTCGACCCATTCCCACGCGGCTTCCAGCTCGTCGCCGCGCATGAACAGGGTCAACTGGCCGCGCAGGACGTCCAGCAGCAGGCGCTCGTACGCTTCCATGCGCGGGGACTTGAACTGTTCGCGGAAATCGAGTTCGAGTTCGGCCTGCTTCAGGCGCATCGAATCGCCCGGCGTCTTGGCCATCAGGTTCATCGACAGGCCTTCGTCCGGCTGCAGGCGGATCACGAGGCTGTTCGGCTGGAAGCTCGACGTCGGCTGGTTGAAGATCGAATGGGGGATAGGCTTGAAGCGCACGACGATTTCCGCGAGGCGGTCGGCCATGCGCTTGCCGGTACGCAGGTAGAACGGCACGCCGGCCCAGCGCCACGTGTCGATCTCGGCCTTCATCGCGACGAAGGTTTCCGTCTTCGACTGCTTCGGTGCGCCCGGTTCGTCGCGGTAGCCCGGCACGGCCTGGCCGTCGACATAACCCGAGCGGTATTGGCCGCGCACGATGTTCTGCGACAGCGTCGTCGGCGTGAAGCGCTTCAGCGAGCGCAGGACCTGCAGCTTGGCGTCGCGCACGGCGTCCGGCGCGATCGACGTCGGCGGTTCCATCGCGACGATACACAGCAGTTGCAGCAGGTGGTTCTGCAGCATGTCGCGCAGCGCGCCCGAGTTGTCGTAATAGCCCAGGCGGTTGCCCACGCCGATCTTTTCCGCGATGGTGATCTGCACGTCCGAGATCCACTCGCGGCGCCACAGCGGCTCGAACAGGATGTTACCGAAGCGCAGGGCCAGCAGGTTCTGCACGGTTTCCTTGCCGAGGTAGTGGTCGATCCGGTAGATCTGCGATTCGGCGAAGACCTTGCCGACGTCGGCGTTGATCTGCTTGGCCGATGCGAGATCGCGGCCCAGCGGCTTTTCCAGCACGACGCGCGAATTCGGCGTGACGAGGCCGACGGCGGCCAGGTTCTCGCAGATCGTCGCGAACAGTTGCGGCGGCGTCGCGAGGTAGTACACGCGCGTCAGCGAAGAATCCTTGCGCAGCGCTTCCGCCAGCGCCGCGTAGGTCGCCACGTTGCCGGCGTCGACGGCGACGTAGGTGATGCGGTTCAGGAACGTCTGCCATGCGCCGGCGTCGACGTTTTCCTTCACGTGCGTTTTTGCATTGGTTTCCACCATCTCGATGAACGCTTCCTGCGACATCTCGTCGCGGCCGACGCAGATGATGCGCGCCGTCGCGGGCAGGTCGTTGCACACGTCACGGGCATACATCGCCGGCAACAGCTTGCGCATCGCGAGGTCGCCGCTGCCGCCGAAGAAAACGAGATCGAAATCGGAAAGTGCCATGGTGTCTGTCGAGGAGTGAAATGCTGTAAATTTACTACACGATTATGGATAGCGCAAGAAATTTTACTACGCAGAAGGGTGTGGTCGAAGGTAATGGTGCCACATCCGTGGCGGCGTGGGCGCGAGAGAAAGGGGAGGGCGGGCACGGTGTGCCCGCCCGGAAATCAACCGCGGTACTCGGCCTGCTCGATGCCGGGCACGTCGACGGTAAATGCCAGTACTTTGCCGCTGTGCGGATACTTCGCCAGCTCGTCGTTCGACCGGCCCTTGCTGGCGCTGGTGACGAACAGCGTGCGCAGATCGGGGCCGCCGAACGCGACGGACGTCGGGCAGCGCACGGGCAGCTCGATTTCCTGCAGCAGCTCGCCCGTCGGCGACAGCTTGACGATGCGGCCGCCTTCGAACATCGCGGACCAGTAATTGCCTTCGCTGTCCACCGCCGCGCCGTCCGGACGGCCGCCGTAGTCGGCCGCCTTCTTGTCGTCGGAGAAGGTGACGAGGTTGCGGCGGTTCGATGCCGTGCCCGTCTTGACGTCGTAGTCGTACGCGTCGACGCGGTGGCTCGTCGTGTCCGAGTGGTACATCGTCTTGCCGTCCGGGCTGAACGCCAGCCCGTTCGAGTTCGTCATGCCGCCGGCCCAGGCCAGGCGCAGCCCGCCCTTGTCCAGCACGTACATCTCGGCCTTCTGCTGGTCGCGCGGCTCGTACATCGTGCCGACCCAGAAGCGCCCCGCCGGGTCCGTGCGGCCGTCGTTGAAGCGGACGATGGACGTGTCGTACGGTGCCGGCGCGATGTCGTCGATGTCGCCCGTCGTCGTGTTCAGGTAGACGAAGCCGGCGCGCGTGGCCAGCACGAGGTTGTTGTCCTGGTCGACGGCGATGGCGGACGGCTCGGTGTCCGTGTTCCAGCGCGAGTACTTGCCGCTCGACGGATGCAGGCGGTGCACCGACTTACCGTCGATGTCGACCCAGTACAGCGCGGATTCGACCGCATGCCAGACGGCCGATTCGCCGACCAGCATCCGTTCGTCATGCACGATGTGGAATTTTTCGGTCTTCATGGCACCTCCTCAGACGGCGGCCCTGGCGCGGGCGATCAGGCCGTTGGTCGAACCATCGTGCTGCGCCGGTTGCGCCTCGCCGTTCAGCTCCGCCTCGATCTTCTTGGCCAGCACCTTGCCCAGTTCCACGCCCCACTGGTCGTAGCTGTTCACGTCCCAGATCGCGCCCTGCACGAACACCTTGTGCTCGTACAGCGCGATCAGCGCGCCCAGCGTGGCCGGGGTCAGGTACTCCATCAGGATCGTGTTGCTCGGACGGTTGCCCGGGAAGGTCTTGTGCGGCACGAGGCGCTCGATCTCGGCCGGGTCCTGCCCGGCCAGGTCCTGGCGCACCTCGTCGGCCGTCTTGCCCTTCATGAAGGCTTCCGACTGCGCGAAGCAGTTCGCGAGCAGCGCGGCGTGGTGGTTCTGGAATTCATGCGCGGGACGCAGCGCGGCGATGAAGTCCATCGGCGTGACGTCCGTGCCCTGGTGCAGCAGCTGGAAGTAGGCGTGCTGGCCGTTCGTGCCGACGTCGCCCCAGATCACCGGGCCGGTTGCGTAGTCGGTGATGGTGTCGCCGGCGCGCGTGACGCGCTTGCCGTTGCTTTCCATGTCGAGCTGCTGCAGGTACGCGGGGAAGCGGTTCAGGTCCTGGTGGTAAGGCGCGATCGACACCGACGGGCAGCCGAGGAATTCGCGGTTCCAGAAGCCGACCAGGGCCAGGATCATCGGCAGGTTCTGCTCGATGGGCGCGGTGCGGAAGTGCTCGTCCAGCGCGTGCGCGCCCGCGAGGAAGTCGGCGAAATAGCCGTAGCCGACGCACAGCGCGACCGGCAGGCCGATCGCGGACCAGACGGAATAGCGGCCGCCGACCCAGTCCCAGAACGGGAACATGTTGTCCGGGTCGATGCCGAATTTCTTGATCGCTTCCACGTTGGTCGACACCGCGACGAAGTGTTTTGCCAACGCCTCTTCCGATGCATGCTTGAGGAACCAGCTGCGCGCCGTGTTCGCGTTCATCATGGTCTCGGCCGTCGTGAACGTCTTCGAGGCGATGATGAACAGCGTCGTTTCCGGATTCACGCGCGCCAGCGCGGCGTCCATGTCGTGGCCGTCGACGTTGGAGACGAAGTGCATCGTCAGGCGCGGATGGGCGAACTGGCGCAGCGCCAGGCAGACCATCTTCGGACCGAGGTCGGAGCCGCCGATGCCGATGTTGACGATATCCGTGATTTCCTTGCCCGTGTGACCCAGCCACGCACCGTTGCGCACGGCGTCGCTGAACGTCTTGACGCGGGCGAGGACGGCGTGCACGTCGGCCGTGATGTCCTGGCCGTCCACCGTGATCTGCTTGTCCTTCGGCGCGCGCAGGGCGGTGTGCAGCACGGCGCGTTGTTCCGTCAGGTTGATCTTGTCGCCGGCGAACATGGCATCGCGCAACTGCTCGACGCCGCGCTCGCGCGCCAGGTTTGCCAGCAGTGCAAGCGTGCGCCCGTCCAAACGGTTTTTTGAATAGTCTAGGAACAGCCCGGCCGCGTCAAGCGAGAGGCGCTCGAAGCGCTGCGGGTCTTGCGCGAACAGGTCGCGCATCTGCCATTGCTGGGCGTCCTGGGCGTGGGACTGGAGGGCCTGGTAACTGGTGGTGCTGGTCAGGGGTGGTTGGCGCATGGTGATGGACGGTATGATGTCATTTTGTGCAGGTTAGCGAATCATACAGGAAGCAGGCGTAAATTCACTACACAAAAAAGCGCCTTCGCGCGGCCGCGTATCACGCGCGCATCTCGACTACGTTTCCGGACCCCTCAGTCAGTGATTAGTGAGCGGGAATCCCCATTTCGTAGTAAAATTTCAGAAATCTAATTCACAAGGAACAGATCATGGCGCTGCACCCCGTAGTAGAACAGGTCACCAACCGGATCATCAAGCGTAGCCGGGCTTCGCGCCAGGCGTATCTCGCGCATCTCGACGCCGCGCGCGTCAAGGGCGTGCAGCGCAGCGTGCTGGCGTGCACGAACCTGGCACACGGGTTTGCCGCCTTCCCGGCCAACGACAAGCTCAAGCTGCGCGAGGCCAAGCAGCCGTCGGTGGCGATCGTTTCCTCGTACAACGACATGCTGTCGGCGCACCAGCCGTACGAAGCCTATCCGAAGGTCATCAAGGACGCCGTGCGTGAAGTCGGCGCCGTGGCGCAGTTCGCCGGCGGCGTGCCCGCCATGTGCGACGGCGTCACGCAGGGCCAGCCGGGCATGGAACTGTCGCTGTTCTCGCGCGACACCATCGCCATGTCGACCGCCATCGCGCTGTCGCACAATATGTTCGACGCCAGCCTGTACCTCGGCATCTGCGACAAGATCGTGCCGGGCCTGCTGATCGGCGCGCTGCACTTCGGCCACATCCCGGGCATCTTCGTGCCGGGCGGCCCGATGGCGACCGGTATCTCGAACAAGGAAAAGGCCGCCGTGCGCCAGCGCTACGCGAAGGGCGAGGCCACGCGCGAAGAGCTGCTGGAAGGCGAGGCCAAGGCCTACCACAGCGCCGGTACGTGTACCTTCTACGGTACCGCTAACAGCAACCAGATGCTGATGGAGATGATGGGCCTGCACCTGCCGGGCGCCGCCTTCGTCCATCCGGACACCCCGCTGCGCGAGGCGCTGACCCGCGCCGCGGCCCAGCATGCGGTCAAGATCTCGCAGCAGGGCGGCGAGTACATGCCGATCGGCCACATCGTCGACGAAAAATGCATCGTCAACGCCATCGCCGCGCTGCACGCGACGGGCGGTTCCACGAACCACACGCTGCACCTCGTCGCGATCGCGCGCGCGGCCGGCATCGTGATCGACTGGAACGACTTCGACGAGCTGTCGAAAGTGGTGCCGCTGCTGACGCGCGTGTACCCGAACGGCGACGCCGACGTGAACTACTTCCAGGCCGCCGGCGGCCCGACCTTCGTCATCCGCGAACTGCTGGACGCCGGCCTCGTGCACGACGACGTCAACACCATCCTGGGCCGCGGCCTGCGCAACCACTGCAAGGAACCGTTCCTGGACGGCGACAAGGTCGTCTGGCGCGACCTGCCGGAGCAGAGCGGCGACGAATCGGTGCTGCGCAAGCATACGAACCCGTTCAGCGACAACGGCGGCCTGATCCTCGTGCAGGGCAACCTGGGCCGCGCCGTGATGAAGATCTCGGCCGTCAAGAAGGAACACCACATCGTCGAAGCACCGGCGTTGACGTTCGATTCGCAGGAAGATTTCATGCACGCCTACAAGGCCGGCAAGCTGAACCGCGATTTCGTCGCCGTGATCCGCTTCCAGGGCCCGCGCGCCAACGGCATGCCGGAACTGCACGCGCTGACGCCGGCACTGGCCAACCTGCAGGATTCCGGCTACCACGTCGCGATGGTCACCGACGGCCGCATGTCGGGCGCATCGGGCAAGGTCCCGGCCGCGATCCACGTGTCGCCGGAAATCCTGGCCGGCGGTCCGCTGGGCCTCGTGCGCGACGGCGACATCATCCGCGTCGACGCCACCCAGGGCACGCTGGACGCGCTGGTGCCGGAAGACGTATGGGCCGCGCGCAAGATGGCAACCGCCGACCTGAGCTCCGGCCACATCGGCATGGGCCGCGAGCTGTTCGACGTGTTCCGCAAATCCGTCAGCGCGGCCGAGGAGGGCGCCGCCCACTTCCCGCTGCCGTCGCCGATCGACACGACCGTACCCCTGCACGAAGGCACCGACAGCGGCGAGATCATGCCGGGTTCCGATGAAGACTTCCTGTTCCGCAAATCCACCGCGAAGTGAGTACAACGATGAGTAACGATATGACCCTGCTGGACATCATGAAATCCGCCGTCGTGATCCCCGTGATCGCGATCGACGACCCGGACCATGCCGTCCCCCTCGCCAAGGCGCTGGTCGCCGGCGGCATCCGCGTGCTCGAAGTCACGCTGCGCACCAGGCACGGCCTGGACGCGATCCGCGCGATGGCCCAGGTGGAAGGCGCGATCGTCGGCGTCGGCACGCTGACGCAGCCGGAAGAATTCGCCGCGTCGCGCGATGCCGGTGCCGTGTTCGGCGTGTCGCCGGGCCTGACGCCGTCGCTGATCGAGGCGGCGAAGAAAAGCGGCCTGCCGCTGCTGCCGGGCTGCATGACCCCGTCCGAAGTGATGGTGGCGCGCGAAGCCGGCTTCAAGCAGCTGAAACTGTTCCCGGCCGTGCCGGCGGGCGGCGTCGGCATGCTGAAGGGCATCGGCGGTCCGCTGCCGGACGTGACCTTCTGCCCGACGGGCGGCATCTCGATCGAGACGGCACCGCAATTCCTCGCGCTGAAGAACGTCGCGTGCGTGGGCGGCTCCTGGCTGACCCCGGCGGATGCGATGAAGGCCGGCGACTGGGGCCTGATCACCGAGCTGGCCAAGGCCGCGTCCGCGCTGAAGGCGGCCTGAGCCCAAGCATGCGGCGGCGCCTGGTCCGGGGCCTGACCCCGGCCGAAATACGCATGGCGTCGCTGCTGTTCGGCGGCGCCATCGATGTGGCGCGCGTGCGCGTGCATGGGCGCCGCTACCTGCCGTTGGTGCAGCCGAAAAACTGCGCCATGACGCCCAACGGCAGCATTTATTTCCACCGCTCCTGTTTCCTGCCCGATTATGGCGCGGGCGATCCGCACACGATCCACTGGTTCATGCACGAGATGGTGCATGTGTGGCAGCACCAGCTGGGCTACCCGGTCCGGTTGCGCGGCGCCTTCCGCATCGGCCTGTCGTACCGCTACGAACTGCGCCCGGGCGCGCTCCTGTCCGATTACAACATGGAAGCCCAGGGCGACTTGCTCGCGGATTATTTTGCGCTGAAATACATGCGCAACCCGCGCATCATGCGCCAGCGCCGGTATGCGCACCAGATCGAGTTGTACGAACAGGTGCTGGCCCGCTTCCTCGCCGACCCGCGCGACCCGGACAACCTGCCGCGCGGCAGCGCACGCCGCTTCGCGCGGATGGTAGCGTCTGTCTCCGCCTGAGCTTGCGTAGCCTCAAAATTTAACGGTGCTGCCGTCGTAGGCTTTCGCCTTGCGCTCCGTTGAGGTCATCATGTCCGTCCCCTATCGCATCCCCGTGCTGCTGTGTGCCTGGTGCCTGGCCGCGCCGGCGTGCGCCCGCGTCGGCGCGGCCGAGGTGCGCGAAGGCCCGCGTGGCGGCCCGTGCTTCACCATCACCCCGCGCGAGGAACGCCTGGGCACGCCGGAATTCCGGTCGATCGTCGTGTGGGAGGGCGCACGCCCGGTGTGGAAGATGACGATGCCGAAGGAGCGCACATTCCCCCTCACGTTCGGCATGTGCGTGCCGTACGGCGGCAAGGTGGCGTCGCTGCCGCGCACGACGCCCGCGCCGCTGGCGCCGGGGCGGATCTACAGCCTGCGCATCGAGGCGCGGCCGGGCAAGGGCAGCGCCGCGTCCAGCTACGAGGCCAGGTTCTGCCTGGCACGCCAGCATGACGGCAGTGCGGTCGTGCACCAGATCTGGAATGGCGACAGGGAAGGGCCGCGCATGTACGGGTGTTTGCCGCCGGGCGATTGACGCCGTCGTCGGCTGGCAGGGGCGCCGTTACTGCAGCAGCGCCATCACCATCGAGGCCAGGCTGTTGGTCTGCTTCAGCATGGCCGTGCTGGACTGCATGAGCATCTGGTTCGCGGTCATGGCCGACGACTCCGTCGCGAAGTCGACGTCCATGATGCGGCCGGTGGCGGCCTGCGTATTGGTCGAGACGTTCGCCAGGTTGTTGTAGGCGTGGTCCAGGCGGTTCGCGGCCGCGCCCAGTCCGGACCGCAGCGCCGACACGGCGTCGAGGGCGTCGCCCAGCTTGCCGATCGTCGCCGCGGGATCGGCGACGAGCGTCATCGTGCCATGGACCGTGATCGTGCCGCCGAAACCGTCGGGGATATTCGTCGTCGTGGGGATCAGGATGTCGGCGAGGGTGTGGCCCGGCGTTGTGTTGGTGGTCGAGCTGTCGCCCGCGAAACGGGTGACGATGGTGACCACGGTATTCCCGCTGCCGTCGAGCGAGGTGATGTCGCTGGTCGTGGCGGCCTGCAGCAGGAGGTCGACGTCGTGCAGCTGCTGCGAGAAATCGGCATGCATCGTTTCCGCACTGTCGGCACCGATCTGGAACGAGAGGCCCGCCGTATCCCCGAGTTTTCCGCCCGTCGTTGCGGAGGTGTTCAGCAGCGTGGTGCCGCCGAAGCCCGTGTTGCTGAAGATGTTCGACAGTTCGTCCGTCAGCGAATCGTATTCCGCCTGCAGGGTGTCCCGGTCGGCGCTCGACGACGAGGTATCGCCGGCCTGGGTCGCCAGGTCCTTCATGCGGATGAGGATGTCGCTGACTTCGCTCAGTGCCCCGTCGGCAGTTTGCAGCAGCGAGATGGAATTCTGCGTGTTGCGCATGGCCACGGTCATGCCGCTGCTTTGCGCCTTCAGGCGCGTGGCGATCTGCAGGCCGGCGGCGTCGTCCTGCGCCGAGTTGACGCGGTAGCCGGTCGACAGGCGCGTCATCGACGTCGACAGCCAGGCCTGGGTACGGCCCAGGACCTTCAGCGCCGACAGCGATACGAAATTGGTGTGAAGACTCAGCATTTATGAAACAGTCAATGATCTCCTGATAATAGGGCGACCGGATTCCACTTCGTATTAAATATTGAATCAATATTTTTTCGATTTTGCAGTTTTCGGCGCTTCTGCTGCAGAGGGCCGGCTTGCGCGCGGACGGTCGATTGTTGGAATTACCCGGTGGATCCGTTCAGGTAATTGTCCTTGATGCGCACATAATGCTCGGCCGAATAGCGCAGGTACGCGATCTCGGCCTCGGTCAGCGCCCGCACCTTGACGACGGGCCGGCCCATGTACAGGAAGCCGCTTTCCAGCGTCCTGTTCGGTGGGACGAGGCTGCCGGCGCCGACCATGACGCGGTCCTCGACCACCACGTCGTCCATCACGATGGTGCCCATGCCGATGAGGCATTCGTTCCCGATGCGGCAGCCGTGCAGGATGACGGCGTGGCCGATGGTGACGTAGTCGCCGATGACGAGCGGCGAGCCGTCCGGCCTGGCGGGCGTCTTGTGGGACACGTGGCCCATCGTCAGGTCCTGGACGTTGGTGCAGCGGCCGATGACGATGTCGTTGACGTCGCCGCGCAGCACGGCGTTGCACCAGATCGAGCTGTCCGCGCCGAGGCGGACGCTGCCGATGACCTGGGCCGAGGCGTGCACGTAGACGCGCTCGGCAAGCTGCGGAGCGGTGTCGAGGTAGTTCGAGAGCGGCATGGTGAAGTTTTTTTAACGGTGGGTGATCAGGCCGGCGGTTCCCACAGCTCGACCTTGTTGCCTTCGGGATCGATGACCCAGCCGAACTTGCCGTATTCGCCGTCGTCCGTCCTGTCGAGCACATTGCAGCCTTCGTCGCGCAAGGCCTGTAGCAGGGCGGCGAGGTTGTCGACGCGATAGTTGATCATGAACGGGGCCCGGCTCGGCGTGAACTGGTCGCTGTCCGCAGCGAACACGGACCAGGCGGTGGTGCCCTTGGGGTCCGTCCAATCGAACGCGGCGCCGCCCCATGGCTTTACGTCGATGCCCAGGTGGCGCGTGTACCAGGCGCTCAGCGCGGCCGGGTCGTTTGCCTGGAAGAAGACGCCGCCGATGCCAGTGACTCGCTTCATGTGACCTCCGGATTATTTGTTCAGGTTACGTCGACCCCGTCGTACGCATCGCTGGCCTGGACGGAGGCCGGATAGGCGGGCATCGGAAAGACGACGGTCTCCTCCACGTCGGCGCCTGCCGCCAGGGGAAGGGGCAGGACGGCGCCGATGACGTATTTCATTGCGCCACCGCGACGCCCAGTGCCCCCAGCCGTTCGCGCGCATGCGCCTGCCCCGGCTCCAGCGCCAGCGCCTGCCGGTAATTCGCGATGGCCGCGTCGCGCTCGCCGGCCGCCTCGTACGCCTGGCCGAGGCCGTCGTAGAGGAAGTCGAAGCGTTCCGGATACAGTTTGACGCCCAGCCGGAACACCTGCATGGCATCGGCGGCGCGCCGTTCGCGCAACAGCTTCATGCCCCAGTCGTGGGCTTGCAGCGGGTCGAGGGCGAGGTCGGGATTCTGCGCGTGCAGGCGGTCGTAGATGGTGGCGATGTGCTCGAAGCCCTGCTGGCCCAGTTGTTCGAGGAACGTGTCCAACGTCGGCGGCGCGCCCGTGGCGCGGCGTAGCGCGAACGAGACGAAGCCGGCCGGCGGACGGTTCGCGGCGACGGCGTCGTCCAGCTGGCGGCGTGCCGGGGCATCGTTGCGCAAGCGGGCGTCGAGGAAACGTTCGACCATGCGCGCCATCGCGCCGTAGGTCTGGGCCGATTGCGCGCGCGTGCGCTTGCCGAAGGCGGCGTCCGGCGCCATGCGCAGCGACCACGACGAGAAATCCATGTGGCTCGCGGCATCCAGCGTGGCGAGATACACGTCGGCATAACGCATGCGCCCCAGCAGTTCGGAGCCGATCGCGCCTTCGTCCTGCAGGCGCGTCATGTACAGCAGCGGGATGCCCAGGCGTTCCGGCGTGACGTAGCCTGCGGCGCGCGGGCCGCCGTTCACGTAGTCGTACGCGGCGCGCAGCGAGCCGTCCAGCGTGACGAGGGCGCGGATGCGGTCGTCGCGGGCCGCGGCCAGCACGCTTGCGAGGCTGCCCCAGCTGTGGCCGACGACGGCGATGCGGTTCGTGTCCGCCTGCGCCAGCGTGTGGGCGTAGCCGACCAGGAAGCCGATGTCGTCCGCCTGCGCTTCGGCGCCCTCCAGGCTCGCGGTCATCGTGTGCGAGCGCGGGCCCAGCGACGGCGTTGCGATCACGATGTAGCCGTGGCTCGCGAGGTATTCGCACAGGTCGGTGTTCTCGATGGCGTAGGCGCTGTGGCTCGGCGCGTAGATCACGACGGGGAATTTACCGGGGCGCTCGGGCGCGTCGCGCAGGGCGCGCACGGGGCTGGACAGGTCGCGCTGGACCTGCGGGGTGCGTGTCTCGACGAGCGCGTCGGTGGCGCGGCGCACCTGGTCCGGCATGCGGCTGAATTCCTCTTCCGTCGCCACCGTCGCCACGTAGTCGCGGTAGGTCAGCGCGCCGCCCGTGCCGATGGCCGGATACCAGATCAGCGTCTGCAGCGGCCGCGACCGGTCGCCGCTCGTTGCCTGCGCCGTGACGGGACTGCGCGGGTGCTGGTAGACGCGCGCCCGGTCGTACTGCTGGCGGACGTGGAAGCCGACGCGGTATGGGCCGGGCGGGGCGGACGGCGTGAAGTCGGCGGCCGTCGCGGTGTGCGCGAGGACGAAGGCGAGCAGCAGGGTGGTCAGGATCCGGAGCATGGGTCGTCGGCGGGTGTTTCTTTGGTTGCAAGATTATATGCTGAATTGGCATGATATTCGGCGCGACATGTGAATCCGTTAAAATGTCGGATTCTTCTTCACCTCCTTCCAACATCATGACTCAGGACGAACTCAAGCAAGCAGTGGCGCGCGCCGCCATCGAATACGTGGTCGACGGCGAAATCATCGGCGTCGGCACCGGTTCCACCGCCAACTTCTTCATCGACGAACTCGGCAAGATCAAGTCGCGCATCAAGGGCGCGGTCGCGTCGTCGGAAGCGACGGCGACGCGCCTGCGCGGCCACGGCATCGAGGTGTTCGACCTGAACGACGTCGAATCGATTTCCGTCTACGTCGACGGCGCCGACGAGATCAATGCCACCGGCGCCATGATCAAGGGCGGCGGCGCGGCATTGACGCGAGAAAAGATCGTCGCGTCCGTGTCGGGCAAGTTCGTGTGCATCGCCGACGGCTCCAAGCTGGTCGAGACGCTGGGACAATTCCCGCTGCCGGTCGAAGTGGTGCCGATGGCCGCGAACGCCGTCAGCCGCAAGCTGGTCGCGCTGGGTGGCCAGCCGCGCCTGCGTACCAAGCCGGGCAGCACGGACGCGTTCGTCACGGACAACGGCGGCTACATCCTGGACGTGGCCGGCCTGGCCATCACGGATGCGGTGGCGCTGGAATCGGAGATCAACCAGATCGTCGGCGTGATCGCCGTCGGCCTGTTCGCCCGCCGCGGCGCCGACGTCTGCCTGCTGGGCACGGGCGACGGCGTCAAGAAGCTGACGTTCTGAGCATGAGCCGCCTGGCGCTTATCTGCGCGGCCGTCGCGGTGCTGGGCGGCTGCTCCATGTTCCACAGGCAGATGCCGGCCGCACCGGCCGCACCCGTGGCTGCGGCCGATACCGCGCCGGCCGTCGAGACGATTCCGTTCCGCATGGGCGTGTCGTCGGCGACCGTCGAGAAGATGGCGAAGCAGCAAGGGTGTACGGGCGGACAGGGCGCCGGGCTCATCACGGAGCCGGGACCTGTCGAGGTCTATCGCATGCGCTGCGAGGACGGGCAAATGCGCGGGAAAGTGTTCATGGCGCGGTGCGAACTGCGCCAGTGCCGGCAGATGTAAGGCGTTTTCTGCAGCGGGGCGGCAAGGCTGCCCCGCTGCAATAAATCAGGCGCTCGGCGGTACGTAGCCGGCAGCCTCGTCGGCGCCTTCGCCGAAGAAATGGCGTTCCATTTGCGTGGCCAGGTATTTGCGGGCGCGCGCGTCGGCCATGTTCAGGCGGTTTTCGTTGATCAGCATCGTCTGGTGCTTCAGCCAGCCATCCCAGGCTTCCTTCGACACGCTTTCATAGATGCGCTTGCCCAGTTCGCCCGGGTACGGTGGGAAAGCCAGGCCTTCGGCTTCTTTGTTCAGTTTGATGCAGTGGACGGTGCGGGCCATGTTCTTGCTCCTGGTTCGGTATCGGAAAACGTGATTATAAAGCGACGCGGCCGCTGCCGCGTCGTCCCCGCGAAAGCGGGGACCCATGCTGAGCAACAGAATTCAGTACTTTGGAAGCGGTGCGGCATGTTTGACGCTTGGCTTCGGAAAGTCTGCATGGGTTCCCGCCTGCGCGGGAACGACGGTTTTACAGCTGCTTGATCAGAATCTGCGACCTGCGTTGCCAGTTGTACATGTGCGCCCGGTCCTTGGGCAGGTCGTCGACGGTCGCCGGCACGAACCCGCGCTTCTTGAACCAGTGCGACGTGCGCGTGGTCAGCACGAACAGCTTGTTCATGCCGGCGGCGCGGGCGCGGTTTTCCATGTGCTTCAGGATGCGCTCGCCGTCGCCCTGCGTTTGCGCCTCCGGACTGATGGTCAGGCAGGCCATTTCCGCCATCTTCGATTCCGGGAACGGGTACAGCGCGGCGCAGCCGAAGATGACGCCGTCGTGCTCGATCACGGAGAACTGCTCGATTTCGCGTTCGATCAGCTCGCGCGGACGCTTGACCAGCGTGCCGTCCGCTTCGAGCGGTTCGATGAGCTTGATAATGCCGCCGACGTCCTCAATTGTGGCCTGGCGGAGGCTCTCCAGGTTGTCGTGCGTGATCATCGTGCCCACGCCGTCGTGGGTGAACAGTTCCAGCAGCGCGGAGCCGTCCGTCGAGAACGGGACGATGTGGGCGCGGTCGACGCCGCTGTTGCACGCCTTGATCGCGTGCTGCAGGTAGAACGACGCGTCGTTCGGCAGGAAGCCCGCCTGCAGCACGGCTTCGGCCTGGTGCGACGACAGTTCGCGGATGTCGCCGCCGCCGGCATCCTTCATCAGCGGCGTTTCCGTGATGAAGATGAGCTTTTCGGCATGCAGGGCGATGGCGGCGGATACCGCCACGTCTTCCATCGTCAGGTTGAACACCTCGCCGGTCGGCGAGAAGCCCAGCGGCGACAGCAGGACGATGTTGTCCTCGGTCTCCAGGATGGGCTGGATCTTGGCGGCGGCGACCTTGCGCGTCACGCCCGTCAGCTCGTGGTCGACGCCATCGATCACGCCCAGCGGGCGCGCGGTGACGAAGTTGCCGGACACGATGCTGATGTGCGCATTCGACATCGGCGTGTTGGGCAAGCCCTGGCTGAACGCGCCCTCGATGTCCAGGCGCAGTTCGCCGGCGGCTTCCTTGGCGCATTCCATCGCCGCGCTGTCGGTGACGCGCACGCCGTTGTGGAAGCGGCCCGCGACGTTACGCAGCGCGAGCTGCTCGGCCACCTGCGGCCGCGACCCGTGCACCAGCACGACGCGGATGCCGAGTCCGACCAGCAGCGACAGGTCCTGCGCCAGCACGGGCAGGGCGCCGGCCGACACCAGTTCACCGGGGAAAGCGACGACGAAGGTCTTGCCGCCGAATGCGTGAATATATGGCGCGACGGAGCGCAGCCACTGGACGAATTGGGTAGGGTTTTCCATTTGCCGCATTATAATTCGCTGCGCGACTTGCGCACCAAATCCTCGTAAAAATCAATGTCTGAACAGAGTAACAAGCCTGCGCCCAAGCCGGCGCGCGCCGCATCCCCCGACCGCTCTTCGCAACCGCCGCGCGGCGACGCCCGTCGCGGTCCGCGCCCGCCTGCGCGCGAGGGCGCGCTCGCGAACGCGCTCGCGCAGGCGCAGGTGCGTCCGTCGTCAGGCTCCACCTTGCGTGCGGATGCACAGGCGCAGGAGCGCCCGGCCAAGCCGCGCGAAGGCGGCCAGCGTCCGCGCGAGGAGCGCCCCGCGCGCAAAGAGTCGGTGCGCAATCCGCTCCCCCCGATCACCTTCCCGGAAGACCTTCCTGTCTCCGGCCGCCGCGCCGAAATCGCGAAGGCGCTGATGGAAAACCAGGTCGTGATCGTGTCCGGCGAAACCGGCTCGGGCAAGACGACGCAGCTGCCGAAGATCTGCCTGGAGCTGGGCCGCGGCGAAAAGGGCATGATCGGCCACACGCAGCCGCGCCGCATCGCCGCGTCGTCGACCGCGAAGCGTATCGCGTTCGAACTGGGTTCGCCGCTGGGCGAGCACGTGGGCTACAAGGTCCGCTTCAACGACACGCTGTCGTCCGGCGCCTGGGTCAAGCTGATGACGGACGGTATCCTGCTGGCCGAAACCCAGACCGACCCGCTGCTCAAGGCCTACGATACGATCATCATCGACGAGGCGCACGAGCGCAGCCTGAACATCGACTTCCTGCTCGGCTACCTGAAGGAGATCCTGCCGCGCCGGCCGGACCTGAAGGTGATCATCACGTCCGCGACGATCGACGCCGACCGCTTCGCGCGCCATTTCGGCACGCCCGAGAAGCCGGCGCCCGTCATCGAAGTGTCGGGCCGCTTGTACAAGGTCGAGGTGCGCTACCGCCCCGTCGAACGCGACCAGGAATTCGCACCCGCGGCCGACGGCAAATCGGTCTCCAAGGCGCAGGCCGCGCGCGACAAGCGCGACCTGATGGATGCCGTCGTCGACGGCGTCGATGAACTCTGCCGCCTGGGATCCGGCGACGTGCTCGTGTTCCTGCCCGGCGAGCGCGAGATCCGCGACTGCGCCGAAGCGCTGCGCAAGCATCATCCGCCGCACGTGGAGATCCTGCCGCTGTTCGCGAGACTCTCGGTCGAAGAACAGGACCGCGTGTTCCGCACGACGAACGCGCGCCGCATCGTCCTCGCGACGAACGTGGCCGAGACGTCGCTGACGGTGCCCGGCATCCGCTACGTCGTCGACGCCGGCCTGGCGCGCGTAAAACGCTACAGCTACCGCAACAAGGTCGAGCAACTGCAGATCGAGGCGATCTCGCAGGCCGCCGCCAACCAGCGCGCGGGCCGTTGCGGCCGCGTCGCGGATGGCGTCTGCATCCGCTTGTACGAGGAAGACGATTTCCTGCAGCGGCCGAAATTCACGGACCCGGAGATCCTCCGCTCGTCGCTGGCGGCCGTCATCCTGCGCATGAAGTCCCTGCACCTGACGGACGTGGAGACATTCCCGTTCGTCGAGCCGCCGCAGGGCCGCGCCATCGCCGACGGTTACCAGCTGCTGCAGGAGCTGGGCGCCGTCGACGACGCCAACGAACTCACGGCGATGGGCCGCAAACTGGCCAAGCTGCCGCTCGACCCGCGCGTGGGCCGCATGATCCTGGCCGCCGTCGACAACGTGTGCCTCACCGAGATGCTGATCATCGCATCCGCGCTGTCCGTACAGGACCCGCGCGACCGGCCGATGGAATACCAGCAGCAGGCCGACGAGAAGCACAAGAAGTTCGCCGACGAGAAGAGCGAATTTTTAAGCTTCCTGAAGATCTGGCGCTGGTTCGAGCAGGCGATCGAGCACAAGAAGACGAACCGCCAGCTGCAGGACAACTGCCGCGAGAACTTCCTGTCGCAGGTGCGCCTGCGCGAGTGGCGCGATGTGCATTCGCAACTGCTCACCATCGTCAGGGAACAGGGCTGGCGCCTGAACGAAGCCCCGGCCACGTACGAGCAGCTGCACATGGCGCTGCTGACTGGCTTGCTCGGCAATATCGGCTACAAGATGGAAGACGATTCCGGCGCCTACCTCGGCGCGCGCGGCATCAAGTTCCACATCTGGCCGGGGTCCACGCTCGGCAAGAAGGCCGGCAAATGGATCATGGCGGCGGAACTGGTCGAGACGACGCGCCTGTACGCGCGCTGCATCGCCCAGATCCAGCCGGAGTGGGTCGAGAAGATCGGCGGCCACCTGCTGAAAAAATCGTGGGGCGAGCCGCGCTGGGAAAAGCGCACGGCGCAGGTCACGGCGAGCGAGCGCGCGACGCTGTACGGCATCGTCGTCTACAGCCAGCGCCGCATCAACTATGCGCAGCACAATCCGGCGGAGGCGCGCGAGATCTTCATCCGCGATGCGCTGGTCGGCGGCGATTACGAGACGCGGTCGCAGTTCTTCGCGCACAACCACAAGCTGATCAAGGAAATCGAAAACCTCGAGCACAAGTCGCGCCGCCTCGACGTGCTCGTGGACGACCAGCTGATCCATGCGTTCTACGACAACGAGATCCCGTCGGACGTGGTGAACGGCGCGGGTTTCGAGAAGTGGTACAAGGACGCATCGCGCGACAACCCCAAGCTCCTGTACCTGAACCGCGAAGAACTGATGCGCCACGAAGCGGCGGGCGTCACGACGGAGCTGTTCCCGAAGACGATGAACGTCACCGGCATCGAGATGGGCCTGTCGTACCACTTCGAACCGGGCAGCCCGCGCGACGGCGTGACCCTGACCGTGCCGCTGTTCGCGCTGAACCAGATCCCGCGCGAGCGCGCGGACTGGCTCGTGCCGGGCATGCTGAAGGAAAAAGTGCAGCTGCTGCTGAAGTCCCTGCCGCAGAAGCTGCGCCGTCACTGCGTGCCGCTGCCGGAGTATGCCGCGCGCTTCTTCGAGCGTAACGAAGACCCCGTGCAGTTCGGCCGCGGCGACCTGATCGACGCGCTCATCGCCGACATCCACGCGCAGACGGGCGTGCGCGTGATGACGACGGACTTCAAGCTGGAGACCTTGCCGGCCCACCTCTTCATGAACTTCAAGGTGGTCGACGAACACGGCCGCCAGCTCGACATGGGCCGCAATCTCGCCACCTTGCAGGCGGAACTGGGCGGCCAGGCACGCCAGAGTTTCCAGCGGATGGCGGAGACGACACCGGCTGCCGGGCCGTCAAGCGCCAAACCGCTGGCTGCGCAGGCCGCGCAGGCACCGGCGAAAGGCAAGCCCGCACCGGCCGCACCCGCCGCGCCGACCGCCCACACGAACATCACCGGCTGGACGTTCGGCGAACTGCCGGAGCTGTTGGAGATCACGCAGGGCAAGATCACGCTGATCGGCTTCCCCGCGCTCGTCGACAAGGGCACGCACTGCGACCTGGAAGTCTTCGACGATCCGAACGTGGCGGCGCGCACGCACCGCATCGGCCTGCGCCGCCTGTTCGCGCTGCAGTTCAAGGACCAGTTGAAATTCGCGGAAAAGAACGTGCCGGGCCTGCAGCAGATGGGCATGCAGTTCATGTCGGTGGGTACACCGGAAGAACTGCGCGAGCAGATCGTCAACAAGGCCATCGAGATCGCCTGCCTGCAGGATCCGCTGCCGCACGATGCCGCCTCGTTCAACAAGCGCAAGGACGAGGGCAAGGGCCGCATCGGCCTGCTGATCAACGAGACGGCGCGCCTGGCCGGCCAGATCCTCGCGGAGTTCCACGGCCTGCCGAAGCGCCTGCAAGGCCTGCCGCCTGCCGTCGCGGGCGACATGCAGGCGCAGTTGCAGGGGCTCGTGCACAAGCGCTTCATCGCGGAAACGGAGTACAGCCAGCTGGCGCACTTCCCGCGCTACCTGAAGGCGATGAACGTGCGCCTGGAAAAGCTGCGCGGCAATCCGGCGCGCGATGCGCAGCTGATGGCCGAGTGGCAGACGGCGGCGACGCAGTTCCAGCGCACGGTGAAGAACCAGCCGCTGAAGAACCTCGACCCGCGCATGATCGAGTTCCGCTGGATGCTGGAAGAACTGCGCGTGTCGCTGTTCGCGCAGGAGCTGCGTACGCCGATGCCGGTGTCCAGCAAGCGCCTGCAGAAAGTATGGGAGTCGATGCTGCGCTAGTCAACACCGGGGTCAGAGCCCGATTTTTGGAAATTGCCCAAAATCGGGCTCTGACCCCGAAGTTTGCTACAGTTGATATCTCATCACTGCCAACGATCTTGCCATGACCGACCTCGTACTCGCCATCGTCCACCACCTGATCGTATTCGGCATCGCGTCCGCCCTCGCCGCCGAACTGGCGCTGATGCGGCCCGCCGCGATGTCGCCGCAGACCGTGCGTCTGCTGGGGCGCTTCGACGCGGCGTACGGCATCATGGCGCTGGCTATCCTGATCGTCGGCTTCCTGCGCGTGGCGTATGGCGCGAAGGGCGCCGGGTTCTACATGCACAACCCGATGTTCTGGGCCAAGATCGCCGCCTTCGCCGCCGTGGGCCTCATTTCGATCAAGCCCACGTTGCGCATCCTCGCCTGGCAAAAACGGGCGAAGGCGGATGCGGCGTTCGTGCCGGCGCTGGACGAAGTCAATGCGCTGCGCCGGACGATGCTGCTGGAGATCCACGTGTTCGCCTTGATTCCGATCTTCGCGGCCATGATGGCCCGCGGGGTCGGGTACTGATTCTCAGGCGGCTGCCGCGCTGGCCGGCAGCATGCGCACCGACGCCATGTCGCCCACCAGCCGGCCGATGAACCAGCCGTTGAAGACGCCGAACAGGCCGCACACGATGCAGGCGAACAGCGTTTCCTGACGCAGCTGCGGCGCGACCGACACGGCCACCGACGCCGCGTACTTCGTGAAGAACACGGCCATCATCATGACGAGCGGAAGGCGGCTGCCGCGCACGCGGACGTGGCCCGGCACCGCGCTCGCCGCGATGCGTTCCGAACCGGCCAGCCCCGCAGCCAGCGCCACGCCGGCCGCCGCCACCGCCCATGCGGCCAGCGCCCAGCCGCCGAGGCCGAATTTCGCGCTGATGTCCTGCAGCGACAGCACCAGCATCACGGCCGGAATCATGACGAGCTTGCGGACTTCCATGTCGCGGTCGCGCATGGCGGCCATACCGCGGTAGACGAGGAAGGCGAGGATCGCCCAGACGTACAGCGGGGTGTGGGTCAGGATCTGGATCAGCATGGTCGGCTCCGTAAAGTGCGCTCAGTGCGAGTTAAGTTGGTGCCACTGTGCCAGCGCCTCCGCGTACCCGTGCGCCGGTGCGACGACATGCCCGGATCGCGGCGCGAAATGCGGCAGGGCGGCGCGAAATGCAGCGTCTTTACACAGCTTTACGGTGGTTGACCGCGCTTAACGTTTCCCCATCCGACAATGCGCCTTCCGTAACCCAGGGGGACACATGGATCACTCACACCACAGCCTTGCCGAAGACCTCGAGCGCATGCTCGCCACCCAGGCCAGCCGGCGCCAGTCGCTGCGCTGGCTGTTCGCGTCCGCGGCTGCCGTGCCGCTCACGAGTTGCGGCGGGGGCGGCGGTGCGTCCGGCGATATCGTGGCGTCATCGACGACGTCCACGGGCAGCACCGGCACGACCACCACCACCACCGGCACCTGTTCCGTCATCCCGGAGGAGACGGGCGGCCCGTACCCGGGCGACGGCACCAACAGCAACGGCAACGGCATCGCGAACGCGCTGGCGCTGTCCGGCATCGTGCGCAGCGACATCCGCACGAGCGTTTCTCCCGGCGGCAAGACGGCGGCGGGCATCCCGACGACCCTGAAACTGCAGATCGTGAGCGTGGGCGCGAGCTGCGCCAGCGCGGCCGGCGCCGCGGTCTACCTGTGGCACTGCGACCGCGACGGCAATTACTCGATGTACGCGAGCGGCCTGACGAGCGAGAACTACCTGCGCGGCGTGCAGGAAGCGGACAGCACGGGCACCGTGACGTTCACGACGGTCTTCCCGGGCTGCTACTCGGGCCGCATGCCGCACATCCACTTCGAGATCTACGCCAGCCTCGCGAAGGCAACGAGCGCCGCCAACCGCGTCAAGACCTCGCAGTTCACGTTCCCGATGGCGACCCTGAACGAAGCCTATGCGACGACGGCCTACAGCACCAGCTCGCGCAACCTGGCCTCGATGAGCTATGCGACGGACAACGTGTTCAGTGACGGCACGTCGCTCCAGATGGCCTCCGTGAGCGGGGATCCGGTGAAAGGATATGTGGTTACGCTGACGATAGGTGTGTCATTGTGAATGGTAAAACAAACATAAAAATGTCTTAGAAAATCCTTACGATGTGATATTCTCACTCTTGTGATCCGCTTACAGCGTTTTGATAGAGGGTGAAATGGCATTATCGGTGAAGGTAATTTCTGACAAAATTTCGGACCACATGCGTCGCGAGGCGCTCGATGTCCTGACCATGCGCTGGCCCAGGTTCTACACGTTCTGCGAGCGCGACCGGATCAAGGAGAGTTTCATCGACGCGCTGGCGGCGCAACTGAAAACGGAGAGCATCCTGCTGGTGCAAGGGCACGCCGTCGTCGCCTTCGTGAAGGACTTCGACTTTTCTCCCATGCGCTGATCGGCATCGACGATGACGTTTTCGCACATCGAAACGAGGTCCTGTCCAGCCGTGGTGCGGTACGACCTCGCTACGGACGGCCGCCACGGCGGGCCGGCTGTCATCTTCGCGAGGAAGGCCGTCCCGGCGGGTGGGCGGGACGACGCGACGGACCTGGTGATCGTATCGGGGCCGCTGGGACAGCACGGCGCGCTGGCCACGGCTGTCCAGCTCTCCGAGCGTCATGCCGGACCGGCCCTGCGCATTGCCGTATGCGAGCCCGAGCGGGACGATGACACCCGGTCGGGCATGGCCAGCCCCGTCCTGCTGGCTGCCTTCGACGCCGTGTTCGTGGTCCGTCGTGCCGACAGCGCACAGTTCGTGCGCCGTCTGGTGCGTGCGCTGACGATCCCTGACGATACGCCCAACTGGATCGGCTGCGCATGGGGCGACGTCCGCCACGCCGTCAAACCGGCGTGCGGCGCGCGCCTGGCGCGTCATGGCTACGGCACGGCTGGACGGGCGGAAGCCGCGTGCACCGCGGCGATGGCGCACATGGAACGGCAGGGCGCATGTCTGCGTGACGCAGGGAGCGTGTGCGTTTCCGTGACGACGGCCGGGCCGGCCTTGCCGGGCAAGGAAGCGCTGGACGCGGTCATCCTCCTGCGTGCCGCAATGCACCCTGCTGCCACGATCATCCAGAGCCTGGGATGCGACGCCGCGCTGCCGCCCGGGACGCTCGACGTGAACGTGTTCTCGTTCGGCGGCGACGTCACGGGTGTCCCGGTTTCAACCCATCATCAGGAGAACGCCTGACCATGAGCGCCGGCTATCGATTTGCACGATCCGCTTTTCACCGCTTCGTCGCCGACGACGAGAAGGTTTCCATCAAAATGCTGCGTGAGCTCGACGCTGCGGACCACGCCCATGCGTCGCTGGTCGAAGCCTTCATTCGGCTCAAGCATAGCCGCAGGTTCAAGGACCCGGACGCGATCCTGGCCGCGTTCAGGAAAGCCGGCGAACTGGGTGTCCCGTACGGGAACTTTTATGCCGGGTTGTGTTATGCGAACGGATACGGCGCGCGCAAAAACCGCAGGACGGCCGAGCGGCGCTATCGCGACGGGGCCGACCATGGATGCATCAGCGCCCTGTTCGCGCTGGGGAAAATGTATCGTCGGGGAGAAGGCGTCGTGCCGGATATCCCGCTGGCGCTGCAATTCTTCGAACGCGCGGCCACGGCGCGGGTCCCTTATCCTGGCCCCGATGCCAGGGGGCAGTGCGACACGATCCTGGATCACGTGCATACCCACGAGAGGGACGTCAAGCTGCTCGCCATGGAGCAATTGGGCGAGTTGTATTGGGACGAATCGTTTGGCGTTCCGCAGGATATCGCGAAGGCGCGACACTGGTTTCGTCGGGCCGCGGACGCGGGGTCGGCGGATGCGAGACGTCATCTCAGGAAGCTGCCGCCTGCGCCGCCGCCGCGCAAGACGGTCGTCCCGGGTCCGCCGCCACCGCCGCCGCCGCCCCCGGGTCCCGGGATCAGGCTGCATGGTATCGACAAGGCCGAGGCCTACCTTCTGGGACAGATGCATGCGGGCGCTCCGCATCCCGATTACAAGCTGGCGGCGCGCCATTTTTTCATTGCCGAGCAACTGGGGCACCGGGAAGCGAAGCGCGAGCTGGAGGCGATCAAGGCGGCCGTTGGCGAGCGGGCGTACGGCCTGTTTTTCGCCGGCTGGAATGCGACTTTCCGGCCTTGAGGAGGCGGATTCTCAAGGCGCCACGACTTGCCGGAAGCGCCGCGGCGACGTGCCCGTCGCGGCCCGGAAGCGATGGCCGAAGTGCGACAGGTCCGCATAGCCGCACAGGTCGGCGACCTGCTGCAGGGGCAGGGTGGTGGTCTTCAACAGCGTGCGGGCCTGCTCGAGGCGGCGCCCGGCGATCCAGGCCGACGGCGGCATGCCGAACGAGACGCGGAACATGCGCGCCAGGTGGAACTCCGACAGGCAGGCCACCTGCGCCAGCGTGCCGAGCGTGATGGGTTGTGCCAGGTTCGCGTCGATGTAGTCGGCGAGGCGGCGGCGCAGCAGCGGCGCGAGGCCGCCCTTGAGCCGCAGTTCGCGCCGCAGCACGCCTTGTGAGCGCAGCAGTTCGCTCAGCGTGTCGTGGGTGATCTCGTTGGCGCGCAGCAGATGGTCGGCGCCTTCCCACGGCGTCGCGATCAGCGACTGGCACAGGCGCAGCAGGGCGGGACTTTCGAAGTAGGTGCGGTCGGTGAGCGTGATCTCGCGCGGTTCGCGGTCCAGTTCCACCACGGCCCGGCGCGTGAAATGCTCCGGCATGAAGTACACGTGCAGCAGGCGCAGATGGTCGCGCACCACCCATTCCGATTCGTGGTCGTCCGGCAGCGTGCACAGGCGCTGCGGCGCGCCGTACTGCCTGTGCATGCCGCTGCGTTCCGTGCGGTAGCCGCCGCCCAGGTAGCAGGAGAGGGTGTGGTGGCCGGGCCGGTCGTACACGGTCAGCGCTTCACGGGTGTCGCGCTGCCAGATCGCCGCGGCCATGCCGTCGCCCAGCCACACGAAGCGTTCGAGCGTGGCGTCGGTGCCGCACATGGTGTCGAAGACGGCGTGCGCGACGGAAGAGGGGCGGGGAGCGGGACGGGAGTGCATGCGAAAAAGTCTAGCATTCTTCCGCAGCCCGTACCGACAGGGCGTCGGAAAAGCGCAAGACCAGACAAGTCGGCGCCGCCGGCCGCGCCCATCATGGCAGCATGAATATCTTCCTTTACCTGCTCACCGTCGTCATCTGGGGCACCACCTGGATCGCGATCAAGTTCCAGCTCGGCGTCGTTCCGGCCCCGGTGTCGATCGCCTACCGTTTCTGGATCGCCGCCGCCGTGCTGTTCCTGTTCCTGCTCGCCACGCGCCGGCAAGCGTGGCCGCCGCGCCAGGCGTGGCGTTATCTGCTCGCGCAGGGCATCGCCCTGTTCTGCTGTAATTTCCTGTGCTTTTATTACGCCAGCCAGTGGGTGCCCAGCGGCCTCGTGGCCGTGGTCTTTTCGACGGCGCCGATCTGGAACGCGGTCAACCTGCGCCTGTTCATGGGGCGTCCGATCCGGCGCCAGGTGCTGGTCGGTTCGCTGCTGGGACTGACCGGCATCGCGCTGCTGTTCCTGCCGCAGATGCAGGGCCACTGGAGCGACCACGGCATGCTGCTGGGCCTGGGCCTGTCGCTGTTGGGCACCGTATGCTTTTCGACGGGGAATCTGCTGTCGAGCCGGATGCAGGCGCTCGGCCTGACGCCGCTGCTGACCAACACGTGGGCCATGCTGATCGGCTCGACCATCGTCGGCGGTGGCGCATGGTTGCTGGGCATGCCGTTCACGCTCGACGCCAGCCCGCGCTACCTGGGCGCGCTGTTCTATCTCGCCGTCCCCGGTTCCGTCATCGCATTCACAGCGTACCTGGTGCTGGTCGGGCGCATCGGGCCGGACCGCGCGGCCTACTCGACGGTGCTGTTTCCCGTCGTCGCGTTGAGCGTATCGACCGTGCTCGAGGGGTATCACTGGACGTTGCCGGCCTTCGGCGGCGTCGCGCTGGTCCTCGGCGGCAACCTGCTGGCTTTCAGGAAGCCGGCTGCCGCCGCCGCGCCAGGGATCAAAACCGCTTCAAGTTGCCGATGACGCTCGCCACCTTGGTGGTGATGACGTCGACCGCGGGATCATTCGCGCCGTGGGGGAGGATGACGTCGGCGTAGCGCTTGGTCGGCTCGATGAACTGCTTGTGCATCGGGCGGACCGTTTCGAGGTACTGATTGACGATGCTGTCCATCGTGCGGCCGCGTTCCGCGATATCGCGCTGCATGCGGCGGATGAAGCGGACGTCGGCCGCGGTGTCGACGAAGATCTTCAGCGACATCATGTCGCGCAGGTCCGCGTCGTACAGGGCAAACAGGCCTTCGATCACGATGACCGGGGCCGGTTTTACGGGGATCGTTTTCGTGGAGCGGTTGTCGATCGTGAAGTCGTACTCCGGCATCGCGATCGTTTCGCCGTTGCGCAGCGCCTGCACGTGCTGGACCAGCAACGGCCAGTCGAACGCTTGCGGGTGGTCGTAATTCTGCTTGCGGCGGACTTCCGGGGTGAGGTCGGACTGGTCGCGGTAGTAATCGTCCTGCATCACGACGGAGACCATCTCGGTGCCGAACGACGCCAGCACCTGCTGGGTCACCGTCGACTTGCCGCTGCCGCTGCCGCCGGCGACGCCAATGACGAACGGCTGGAAAGGAATCTGGTTCATCCCTGCATGATACCGGAGTGGTGCAGGGACTGACAGGGCCGGTACGGCCAGCTTCTCCCCATCACCTTCCGCATCAAGTCATCATTGTATTGACAATGACTCATTTCTGTTGCAACGTCGCAACCAGTACATAATGATCTGTCGGGAAATTGTACTCTTGGTTGAAATCGCTCGACCGTTAAACGAATCTCGTGGATGATTAACATTATGTAGGAGTGATCCTACGTTGAATAAATGTTAAGCATACGCAGTGAATCACGCACTGCAAGCGAGGTAAAGATGGCGAATTTCCAAAGTACGTCGACGGCCGGTTCCGACCTCGTCAGGCGGCCGAGCTGGGTCGTACCGGCCCGTGGAAGCTGGCAGGGCATTGCCGCTTGCGCGATCGTGCTTGCCGAGGACACGGGCCGCGTGCTCGTCAAGCAATGTATTCCTGCGGATGGCGCGGGCCCCGAGTGGGGGACATGGACGGCAGACGTCCTCGCCGGGCAGTCGCCGTTGCAGGTCGCGATCAACACCATCGCCGAGCGCTGCGCATATGAAGGCGATCTCGCGTTGAGCCGGTTGACGCCGTTTTCCGATGCGCGCTTCTTCGTCCAGCACAATTACGTCGCCGTCGTACCGCAGGAGTTCGAACCGCGCCTGGGCGACGGATGCCTGGGGTATCAATGGTGCGAGCTGGACCGGCTGCCCCAGCCGTTGTCGCCGGCGCTGGCCCATCTGCTCGACAGGTCGGGCAGCGATGTCCGCGCCATGGCCGATCTGTACAAGGGCATCCACGGCCTGGCCGGCACGTTCGATCCGCTGCGGTTCGAGGACTGAGGAATTCGCTTTCCGGTGCAATCAGTGCCTTGCGTCCCGGCTGTGCTTGTACGGACAGTATGTTCCAGCAACCTGGGAGGCGATCAGTAGCACGCCGGCTCGCAGGAACGCGTATTTCAATTGCCAAGGGACCGCGGGGCCGGAGCAGGGCGGGGAACCACGCGCATTGGAGCGCGATCGCCCATTTGAATCCGGACGGCGCAGGCATCAGCGGTCGATGGCAGCGGCAAGCCGGCTCGCGCGTTGCGCCGACTGCGCATCCGCCGCCGGGAATTGCAGCGCGAACGACAAGACCTGCGGCGGTTTGTCGTCCGGCGTGACGTGGACTTCGTAATAGACGGGCTTGCCGTCGCCGGCGGTGGAGGCGTAACGGAACTGGATGGACTTCTGGACGCCGAACAGGACGTTTTTACGCGGCGGCACCAGCAGGCGGATGGTTTTTCCTTCCAGCGGCCGGGTCACCGGCTGCATCGTCGAGAATCCGCCGACGGTGTCATCGATCCGCTTCAGCGTGTGCGCCGTCGCCGCGGTATCCCGCGTGACTTCCGGTGAGAACAGGGCGGCGGCCTCCTGGAAGCGCTGGTGCTGGAGTGCGGCGACGAACCTGGCGGCCGCCGCGGCGCGGCTCGCGTCGTCGTACGCGCTTGCGTGGGATACCAGGGACGTGCAGAGCGCGAGGGCGCCGAAGGCCGCGGAACGGAATCGCATGGTCGATGGGGTGTCGTTGACGAGCTTGCAGGATACCCGTTTGCACTCGCAAGAATTCCTCGGAATCTCACCGGAATGCCGTGACTCAGTCCCCCATCACCGTGACGACCACGTTACGCCGATGCTCCGCCACCCGATGCTCCCACAAATACATCCCCTGCCACGTCCCGAGCATCAGCCGCCCGTCGCCGACGGGCACCGTCACGAACGTGGACGTCAGCATCGCGCGGGCATGCGCCGCCATGTCGTCCGGTCCTTCCGTATCGTGGTGGTACGCGGGATCACCGTCCGGCACCAGGCGCCGGATGATGGTCTCCAGGTCGTGGCGCACGTCCGGGTCAGCGTTTTCGGTGATCAGGAGTGAACAGCTCGTGTGCTGCACGAACACGTGCGCGAGGCCGCAGCGGATGCCCGAGCGGGTGACGACGTCGGCGACGGCCGCGGTGATGTCGCGGCTGCCGCGGCCGAACGTGTTGAATTCGAGGGTGGACTGATAGGACATGGTCGGCTCCTTGCAGATCCGACCATGCTACACGATCGTTCAGGGTTCGGCCGAGAACGACGCATGCGACGGGAAGCGCACCGACATCCATTCGCGCGACAGGCGCAGCGTGTCGACCACTTCGGCCGGCAGGGTGTCGAGGATCGCGGGGTCGTCGCTGGGCGTGTCGGCCAGCAGGCTGGCCAGGTGGATGATGCCGCCCAGCTGGCAGAACGGGTGCCCCGCCATCGGGTCGGACGAGTTCTCCAGCGCACGCACGATCTTGTCGGGGAAGTTCCAGCGTCGTCCCAGTTCCGCCGTGATCTGGCCTTCCGACAGGCCCAGCAGGCGCTGCTCGCGTTCCCAGCGGCCGCCCGGCAGGTGCGGCAGCTGCTCGATCGCGGCGAAGGTCGTCGGGTCCACCTGGTAGACCAGCAGTTCGCCCAGGCGCAGCATCATGCCGGCCAGCCAGGCTTCGCTGCCGTCCAGGCCGATGCCGCCCGCGAGCCATTTCGCGTAGCCGGCGCAGGCCATGCTGCTTTTCCAGAACTCGTCGGAATCCAGGCCGGGCAGGGCGGGAAAGGCGTCGGAGAAGCACGTGGCCAGCGCCAGCGTGCGGATGTGGGCCATGCCCGCGAGGGAGATCGCCTCGTCGAGCGAGCTGACGTTGCGGCGCGAACCGAAGCGGGCGCTGTTCGCCAGGCGCATCAGCTTGGCCGTCAGAGCAGGGTCGCGCGCGATGATCGCCGCCACGTTCCTGGCGGATGCGTCGTCGTCATCGAGGGTTTCGATCAGGGCATGGGCCACTGCGGAGATCGTGGGCAGTTTGACGTCGTCAAACAATGTCGTGAGGCTAATCATGGGCATCTTTCGTCATCCAGCGTCGTCGGTCCGACGCGACCGATTCAGTGTACGCCGCGCTGCTATTGCCCTATCGAATTTTTTCGTCCTCACGGGCAATTTGTTGCTGATGCGCCTGCTCAGAACATCAAGCTTGAATTTGTAACAAAGAAAAACAAATGTAAAGGCAATCCAGGCATGTACATGGGGTATGGTTGCAGGTTCTTCTAATAACGAGAGACACCATGAATCTGAAGCCTGCCTTTGCCTGCACCGCCATCCTTGTCGCCGTCCTGAGCCTTGCCGGTTGCGGCGGCGGTGGCGGCGGGTCGTCGTCCGGCACCGTCGTCGTGGCCAATCCGTCCCAGTTCAGCGCGACGGATGTCGTGCTGGGCACCGGTACCGAAGCGACCACCGGCAAGACGGCCACCGTGACCTATACCGGCTGGCTGTACAGCGACACGGCGACGGACCACAAGGGCACGCAGTTCGACACCGGCACGTTCTCGTTCACGCTCGGGGCGAACCAGGTAATCGCCGGCTTCGACCAGGGCGTGACGGGCATGAAGGTGGGCGGCAAGCGCACCTTGCTGATTCCATCCAGCCTGGGCTACGGGGCGAGCGGGAACGGCGCGATTCCCGCGAATGCCGGGCTGGTGTTCGATGTGGCGCTGACGGCGGTGCAGTAAGCGGAGCCGCAGGACTAATGGCCAGTCGGCGTTGACGACGTCGCCCCCGCGGAGGCGGGGGCGACGTAGTCAAGGGCGCGAGTCCGTCACGCCTTCGGCTTCAGGTAGCCGTGCATGCCCAGCCACCGCGCGAACGCATCGAACCACCCGGTGCTGGTGGTCGCCTTCTGGTACATGCCGAAGCCGTGTCCACCCTGTTCGAACAGGTGGAATTCGACGGGCCGCTTGGCCGCGCGCCAGCTGTCGACGAGGCCGAAGCCGCTGTTGCCGAACAGCGGATCGTCCGCCGCCAGCCCGACGAACAGCGGCGGCGCGTCGGCCGGCACCTTGACGGCGGCGAGCGGGCCGTAGATGTCGCCGATGAACGCGGGCTTCGCGTCCTGGCCGTACAGCGTCGTCGCCATCGTCAGCATCGCGCCGGCGGAAAAGCCCAGCATGCCGATGCGGTCCGGGTCCACGTGCCACGCGCCCGCCCGCGCGCGCACGAGCGCGAACGCGGCGCGCGCGTCGGCGATCTGCGGCGCCAGCGTCACGGCCGGATTATCGGTCGGCGGACGGTTCGGGCGGGACGCGCCCGAGAACATCTTCGCCATCTCGTCCGCGAACGCATCCATGTCCTGCGGGGTCTGGTTCAGCCGGTACTTCAGCACGAACGCGGCGACGCCCTTGTCGGCCAGCGCCTTCGCCACGTCCCAGCCCTCGTTGTTCATCGACAGCGTACGGAAGCCGCCGCCCGGCGCGACGATCACGGCGGCGCCCGTCGCCTTCGCGGGATCGGGCAGGAACGGCGTCAGCGTCGCGACCGTGACGTTGCGCGCGAAGACGCTGCCGTACTGGCTGTGCCAGCTCTCCTGCGCTTTCGCGCCCGGCAGCGGGCCGGTGTTGAGCACGATGGCGTTCGGTTGCGCGGGCGCCGCGATGGGCGTCATCTTGTCGTTCTGCGCGTGGACGGGTGCCGCGAGCGCATAGGCGATGACGCTGGCAATCAACAGTCTGGTCTTCATCATGTAGTCTCCTTTGTTATGGTTATTGCGCCAGCACGACGGTCTGTTTCAAGGTCAGCGCGCCGTCCTGCTGCGCCACGCCGGTGCCCGGCTGGCCGGAACCCACGGTCAGCTTGTACTGGCCGGGCGTGAGCTGGCGGACGCCGTCTCTCGTGACGAAACTGAGGTCGCGCGGCGACAGCGTGAAGCTGATCTTGCGCCGCTCGCCGGCCTTCAGCGGCACGCGCTGGAAGCCGCGCAGCGCGACACGCGGCGCGCCCTCGAACGCGGGCGGCGTCAGGTACAGCTGCGCCACTTCGTCGCCGTCGCGCTTGCCCGTGTTGGCGACTTCCGTCGTGACGACGATGCCGTTCTCGGGCGCTCCAGCGACCGGTTCGATGCGCAGCGGCGCATAGTCGAACGTCGTGTACGAGAGACCCGCGCCGAACGGATACACGGGCGTGCCCGCGTAGTAGCGGTAGGTGCGGCCGTGCATCGAGTAATCGTCGAACGGCGGCAGGTCGGCGAGGCTGCGGTAGAAGGTGAGGGGCAGGCGGCCGCCCGGATCGGCGCGGCCCGTCAGCACGTCGGCGATGGCGGCGCCGCCGGACTGGCCCGGATACCACGCTTCCAGGATCGCGGCCGCATTGTCCTTCGCCCACGACAGGTCGATGGCGCTGCCGTTCATCACGACGACGACGAGCGGCTTGCCCAGCGCCTTGGCCCGGGCCAGCAGTTCGCGCTGCTCGGCCGGCAGGTCCAGCGACGTTTTATCGCCGCCGGCGAAGCCCTCGACCTTGATGGCCATCTCTTCGCCTTCCAGGTCCGACGTCAGGCCGACGACGGCGACGATCACGTCGGCATCCGCGGTGCCGGCCTTCAGGTCCTGCTCGGGCGCCGTCGAGACGCGTTTCCAGAACAGCCCGGGCACGCCCGTGGATCCCGTCTCGGCCTGGAAGCGCAGCGGATAGCGCTGGCCCTTCTCGAGGCGCACGTCGGTGAGCTTCAGCGGTTCGCCCCATTGCGAGTACGTGGTCGCCTGCACGGCGGGCTTGCCGCCGATCGTCAGTTCGCCCTTCACGCCCGTCACGCCGAGACGGTACGTGCCCGTATCCGGCGCGACGAGGGCGCCGGTCCACACGACCTTGTGCTTGTCCGCGACGTCCTTGAACTGGAGCGCGTGCGATTCGAGGCGCGGTTCCGTGCGGACGAGGACCGGTTTGCTGTCGCCGCCATTGATGTACTCGGCGCGCAGGCCAGGCTTGCCGTCCGGCGTGCGCAGCGCGCTGGTCGGGACCGGGTCGCCGTCCGTGATCGACGCGGCGGCCGGCACGAGCGTCACGCGCGCCTGCGGCAGCACGCGGCGCAGGCCGTCGACGACGGAGACCGGCGGCGCGGACTGCGTCGACGAATAATTCCCGCGCAGGACACGCGTGGCGTCGGCCAGCGGGCCGATCACGGCGACTTTGACGCCCGGCTTCAACGGCAGGGTGCCGTCGTTCTTCAGCAGCACGAGGCTCTTGCTTGCGGCCTGCAGCGCGAGGTCGCGGTGGGCGGGCGTGTCGATCGCGTTCACCGGCGTCTGGTTCGGCTTGCGCTGCGCGAGGCCCGCGAGGTCGCCGTTGCGGTAGCGCGCGGAGAACAGGCGGACGAGGGCCGTGTCGATGTCGCCCATGGAGAGCAGGCCGCGCTTCCACGCTTCGCGGTAACGCTCGCCCAGGCCCTTCGTGTCGCCGAGGGTCTTCGTGTTGCACTCGTTGTCCGTGCCGGCCTTCAGCGCGACGGCGGCCGCCGCGGCGGGATCGGGCGCGTACTTGTGGTGCTCGTCGATGTCCGTGACGGCATCGCAGTCGGACACGACATAGCCCTTGAAGCCCCACGCGTCGCGCAGGTGCTCCTTCAGCAGCAGGTCGCTGCCGCAGGCCGGCTGGCCGTTGATGCGGTTGTAGGCGCACATGATCGATCCTGCCTTCGCATCGACGATGGCGGCGCGGAAGGCGGGCAGGTACGTGTCCTCCAGGTCGTGGCGCGACACGAACACGTCGGCCACGTGGCGCGTCGACTCCGGGCCGCTGTGCACGGCGAAGTGCTTCGGCGTGGCGACGACGTCCGGCAGGTCCGGGTTCGGCCCCTGGATGCCCTGGATGAACGCGACGCCCAGCTGCGCCGTCAGGTACGGGTCTTCGCCATAGGTCTCCTGGCCGCGGCCCCAGCGCGGGTCGCGGAAGATGTTGATGTTCGGCGACCAGGTGTCGAGGCCCGTGCCGATCCGGCCCAGGTGGCCCGTCTGGCGGCCCAGCGTGTGCAGCGCGCGCACTTCCGTGCTGATCGCGGACGCGACCTTGTGCACGAGCGGCGCGTCGAACGTCGCGGCGAGGCCGATCGGTTCCGGGAAGTTCGTCGTGGGCAGCGGCCCCAGCGCGCCGTGCAGCGACTCGGTCCACCAGTTATAGGCGGGAATGCCGAGGCGGGGCAGGGCGGGTGCGACGTTGAGCAGCTGGTCGATCTTCTCGTCCAGCGTCATCTGCGCGACCAGGGCGCGGGCGCGGGCGTCCGCATCCGTGCGCGCTTCAGGGGATGTGGTGGTGGTCTGTGCCACGGCCGGCAGCGCCGCGGCGAGCATCAGGGCGCCGCACAGGGCGGTGCGCGTGATGCCTCTCGATAAGTCTCCTGCTTGACCAATTCGTTTGGTCTTATCTTTTTGCATAGGGGTACCTTAAAAGGTCATGCCATCGGATGGGCTCCGTACATGATAGATGAGTGAGAAATGATTGCGATAACAAGAGGTGCCCGGCTCATAGACGGCGTTCGATCGCTGCCGCAACCGTGGGTCGATCACGGGTGCGGGATGGAAGGAATGCGCACATTGAGCCGGACGAGGAACAATGTAGTGGAGGAATTGTTCGGAAGCCAATAACTTTTTGGTGAGAGCCGATATCGGAATGGGTATCGGTCGCGGCAGGCGCTCTACTGTTACGTAACATTAATGTTATACGCGAACATATTCACAATGTTGTGCTCGCACATCGCTCGTATTGTTTCGTTGAGGAAAGTCAAAGTTGAGTCCATAATGGCCTCAACAGAAGTATTGACTTCCAGCCGGCGCCTCGTCATGCCTTTTCCTCACCGCCTCGTCTCCTTCCTGCTCGTGACCGCCACGGCGCTGGGGCCGGTTGCGCACGCCGGTACCCCGACCATCGATCCCCGGGCGGAAGTGGACGCGATCCGGGAGATCGCGCAGGACGCCCCGCGCGCGGCGCTCGACCGGGTACAGGCCGCGCGCCGCGACCTGGGGCCGAACGCGCCCTACAACGCCCGGCAGATGCTGTTGCGCACGGAAGTGGTGCTCAGGGAAGACCTGGGCCAGCAGGACTCGGCCTACACGCTGGAACGCGAATCGCTGCAACTGGCGCAGGCCAGGGGCGACACGGCGGGCGTGGCGCTGGCCATGCTGGGCCAGGTGCGCGAGCTGCTCGACGCCCATCGGCTGGACGATGCCCAGGCGCTGCTCGACAGGATCGTGGCCCAGGCGCCGAAAGACACGGCGCTGACGTTCAAGGTGTCAGTCGAGCGCACGCAGGGCGATATCCTGAACCTGCGCGCCCGGCTGGACGAGGCGCTGGCGGCCTACCTGCGCGGCCTGCGGCTGTTGCAGGGCCAGCCCGGCGAAAGCGGCAGGCGCGCCGTGCTGTACGCCCGGATCGCCCAGCTGTACGCGAATGCCGACAATCCCGCCAAGGCGATCGAGCATGCCGACCTGGGGCTGGCGGAAAAGAAGATGTCGCTGCGGTCGCTCGCGTCGCTGCAGTTCACCCGTGCCATCGCCCTGGTCAGGATCGGCCGCGACGGCGAAGGCATCGCCGCGTTCGAGAATGCGCTGGCGACGGCGGTGCGCGCGGGATTCCAGGGCATGGAAGCGGCGGCCCGCGGCAATATCGCGGACTATTATCTGCAGCACCACGACTACGTCCGCGCGGAAGCGGAGTCGCGCGAGGCGCTGGTCGTGTCGGAAAAAGGCAACGACCAGAACGTCATCCAGATGGCGCGCGCCAATCTCGGCTTTTCGCTGATGGGGCAGGGGCGCATCGCCGAGGGCCTGCCCTGGGTCGACGGCGTCATCGCGCACCTGCGCAAGGACAAGCTCACCGGCGACCTCGAGGCGATGCTGGACGAGAAGGGCCGCATGCTGGAGCGCGCGGGCCAGTACCAGCAGGCGCTGGCGATCGTGCGCGAGCAGCAGTCGCTGCAACAGCAGAGCGCCCGGGTCGCGCGCGACCGCGCGATCGCGACGCTGCAGGAAGAATTCGACGCCCACCGCCGCAGCCAGCAGATCGTCCTGCTGCAGCGTGAAAACCGGCTGAAGGATGCCGAGCTGAACAACCGCCGCACGGTGCAGCTCGCGACGACGTTCGCCGCCGTGCTGACGGTGCTGGCGGGCGCCGTCGTGACGGTCCTGTACCGGCGCACGGCGCGCAGCAACGCGCAGCTGAAGGAATTGAACGTGCAGCTCGAATTCGGTTCGACCCACGACGCGCTGACGGGCCTGCATAACCGCCGCTCGCTGACGAACCGGATGAGCGTCCGCAAGGACGACCGCCGGCACCCGGTGCCCGACGCGGTCGACTGCTTCGTCCTGATGGACATCGACCATTTTAAAAGCATCAACGACCGCTGGGGCCATGGCGCGGGCGACGCGGTCCTCGTCGACGTCGCGCGCCGACTCGCCGCGGCCGTGCGCGACACCGACATGGTGGTGCGCTGGGGTGGCGAGGAATTCATGATCCACGCGCCGGCCATGGACCCGGCCAGCGTCGCCGGCATGGCGGAGCGGATCCTGGACGCGATCGGCGCCAGGCCCGTCGACGCGGGCACGTGCGCGATCCCGGTGACGCTCACCGCCGGCATCGTCGCGCTGCCGGGCGCCGGCACCGCGTTCGACTGGCAGTGCGCCGTGCGCCTGGCCGACTGGGCGCTGTATCAGGGCAAGGCGCAGGGCCGCAACCAGGCGCGCATCGTCACGCGCCTGTACGCGCCGGCGGACACCGTGATGGCGGCGCTCGACCGCGACGGCGAAGACGTCGCCGCGCTGCTGGCGCTGGAGGGCGTGCACGGCCCGCGCCAGGTGGTGGAACGGGCGGCGCCGCCCAGGCGCGGCTCGGGCGGCGGCACCCTGCACGCCATGGTGCGCGCGTGACCGATCAGCCGCGCCGCGCTGCCTCGATCGCGGCGACGTCGATCTTCTTCATCTCCATCATCGCGTTGAACGCGCGCTTGGCCGCGGCCCGGTCGGTGCCCGTAAACGCTTCCATCAGCACGCGCGGCGTGATCTGCCACGACACGCCCCACCGGTCGCGGCACCAGCCGCACGCGTTCTCCTCGCCGCCGTTGCCGACGATCGCATTCCACAGGCGGTCCGTCTCTTCCTGGTCCTCGGTCGAGACCTGGAACGAGAACGCGTCGGTGTGCTTGACGCCGGGACCGCCGTTCAGGCCGAGGCACGGGATGCCCATCACGGTGAACTCCACCGTCAGGACACTGCCTTCCTGGCCGGCCGGATAGTCGCCGGGCGCGCGGTGGACGGCGCCCACGGCACTGTCGGGGAATGTCTGCGCATAGAACGTCGCCGCATCCAGGGCGTCGTTGTCGTACCACAGGCAAATCGTGTTCTTGCTGATCATCTCGTCTCCCTTCGTGGTCTGGAAATGGAGCGGAAACGATAGCACAGCGCGCGGCGCGTGGCTGCTCATCGCTCCGGCTGCGCGGGATGCCCCGCCAGCGGCAGTTCCGGCAGGAACAACAGCGCGACGAGCCCCGCCAGCACGATCAGCGCGCCGGCGCCGAAGATGCTGGCGATGGCGTGGCGGTACACGTCCACCGTCAGCGCCTGCGCGGCGGGCAGCGCACTCGCCGCGCGTGCGACGTCGGCGATGCCGTGCGCGTGCACCTGGTGCGCGAGGATGGCGCCGGAGCCCGTCACGCCGAGCAGCCCGCCGAGCGAGCGGAAGAACGTCAGCATCGCCGTGCCCACGCCGCGCCGCGGGACGGGCAGCGCGTTCTGCACGGCGATCGTCATGTTGGGCATCACGAGGCCCAGGCCCGCGCCCAGCATGAAGATCGCGGGCTCGATGATCCAGTAGCCGCGCGCCGTGTCCATGCCCCACGCGAGGACCGCGAACGCCAGCACCGCCGCCGACAGTCCCGCCACCTGCACGGCCTTGTACTTGCCCGAGCGCGACAGCACGCGGCCGTTCAGCGTGGACGACGCGATCATCCCGACCATCATCGCCACCGTCATCATGCCCGAATGCGCGGGGCTGCTGCCCATCACGAGCTGGAAGAACAGCGGGAAGAACACGCTCGCGCCCATCAGGCCCATGAACGTCAGCGCCATCACGATGCTGGCGATGTTGAAGACGCGGCTGTGGAACAGGTCCGGCGGCAGCACGGGTTCGGCCGCGCGGCGCAGGTGCACCATCAGCCAACCGCCGAGCACGACCGTCAGCGCGGCGCACACCTGCACCTGCACCGAATCCCACGCCCATTCCGTGCCGCCCAGCGCGAGGATCAGCAGCAGCGCCGTGATGGTCACGGTGAGCAGCACGGAGCCAAGATAGTCGATGCGGTGCGCGTGCGTCTGCACGGGCTTGCGCAGCGAGCGCGCGATGGCGTAGAAGGCGACGGCGCCGACGGGCAGGTTGATGAAGAAGATCCAGTGCCACGACAGCAGGTCCGTCATCATCCCGCCCAGCACGGGACCGAGCACGCTGGTGACCGCGAACACGATGGCGATCGAGCCCTGGCGCCGCGCCCGTTCCTTCGGCGGCACGAGGTCGCCGATGATGATCTGCGCCAGCGGCATGAAGCCGCCGGAACCCATGCCCTGGATGGCGCGGAACGCGATCAGCTGCGTCATGCTCTGCGCGAAGCCGCACAGCACGGAGCCCAGCAGGAAGGTCGCGAGCGCCGTGAAGATCATCGGACGCCGGCCGTACTGGTCGGCCAGCTTGCCGTACAGCGGCATCGTGGCGGTGGACGCGAGCACGTACGCCGTCACGACCCACGACAAGTGGTTCATGCCGCCCAGGTCGCCCACGATGCGGGGCAGGGCGGTGGCGACGATGCTCTGGTCGAGTGCCCCGAGGCCCAGCACGGCCATCAGGGCCAGGTAGACGGAACGGATTTCGTGGGCGTCGGCTTGCGTGGGAGATTCAATCTTCATGGTCGGCGAGGAAGTTGAGGGCGTCGATGGCGCCGGCGAGCGCGGCCATCTGGTCGGGCGGCAGGCGGGCGATGCGTTGCGACAGCCAGTCGTGGCGGCGGTCGCGCAACTGGCGCAGCGCTTTGTGGCCGGCCGGGCTGACGTGCAGGCCGCTCCTGCGCCGGTCGTGTTCCTGGGCGGCGCGCTCGACGAGGCCGGCCGCTTCCAGCGCCTTGACCTGGCCGCTCATCGTCGGGCTGCGCACCTGCTGCATGCGCGCGAGCTCGGCCACGCCGATGCCGGGATGCTCGTGGATCAGGTGCAGGAGCATCGCCTGTATCAGCGACAGGCCTTGTTCCTGGCGCTCCGTGTCGCGCCGCATCTGGCGCACGAGGCCCTTGAGGGCCGTGCGCAGGTCTTCGGACAGGCGTTCGATGTGTTGGTCGTAGTTGGGCATGGGTAATATAGGTAGGCTACCTAACTATATTACGCGCATCGCGCCGCGCATGCAAATGGTGTCTTCGTGACAATGCACGCATTTTTTCGGCGACACATTTGATAAGGTGGCGCACTATGCATTTTCGAGCCCAACTGGACCGTTCCCTCGCCATGCTGTCCGCGCGCGGCCTGGCGCGCCGTCACGCCGCGCCGCCGTTGTTCCGGTTGCTGTGGAAGCTTGGCGTCCGCGTCCGCCCGCCGCACTTCCTCGGCTTCGCCCACGTCGCCCTCGTCTACGGGACGTGGTTCACGTGCGCATGGGGCCTGTTCATGTGGCTGCTCGTGTGGTCGCAGCAGGGACTGGACTTCCTGGGCGTGGCGCTCAGGTCCGGCGGCGCGGGTGCGGCGTTCGGCGTGATGATGGCGTGGTTTTATACGCGCGAACGCAGGGAATTCGGGCTCCCGGCCTGGGAATCGTTCGGCCGGGACGAACAGACAGGCTGAACGGGGGACGCATGTACCACGCCATCGTGCGGCGCAGGATCACCAACGCCTTTGCCGGCCTCAGCGCGGGAAGCATCGACGCCATCACGGACGAGCTCGCACCGGACGCCGTGCATTACTTCGTCGGTACGCATGCGCTGTCCGGGACGCGCCGCACGCCGGAAGCCATCCGCGCATGGTACGAGCGCCTGTTGCGCCTGCTGCAGGGCATCCGGTTCACGTTGCACGAGGTCCGCGTGTCGGGCTGGCCGTGGCGCACGCAGGTCGAGGCGATCTGGACCGAGACGACCACGGCACGGATGGCGTGCAGACGTCCGCCGAGGGCGTCAACCTGATCGAGGTCCGCTGGGGCAAGGTGACGAGCGTGCGCATTTATCCGGACACGGCCATGCTGGAGCGGACGCTGCAGCGCATCGCGGCCAAGGGCACGGCGGAAGCGCTGGCCGCGCCCATCACCTCCTGAAGCGGCTTACAGCGTCTGCCAGGCCAGTGCGGCCATCACTTCGTCCACGTCGATCCTGTCGACCCAGTCGTCACGCCGCGCGACCGTAATCACGGTGCTGTTGTGCTTGTCGATGGGTGCCCATTCCGGATTCTTTTGACGCATCAACGCGATCACGGGGACGTGCACCGCATTCGCCAAATGCATGACGGCCGTCTCGACGGAGACGATCAGCTTGCACAGGCCGAGGATGGCCGGCAGCTGGAAGAAATTGTCTTCGGCACTGAACAGATGGGTGCGCGCGAGGTCGTGGCGGGCGAACAGGGCACGGGCGCGCGCCAGGTCTTCCGGGACGACGTTGACGATGAAGCCGGCGTCGTGCCACGCGGCGTCCTGCTGCATCGTGCGGATCAGTTCGATGACCCGTTCAAGCGGCCACGAGCGCTCGACCGATTTCGAGTACGCATTCAGGAACACGACCTTGGGCGCCGTCACGCCGGTGCCGCCGAATCCCCAGGCGGCGAACTGGCCGTGCGCGTAGTCCAGCCAGCGGTCGGGGATGGACAGCACGGGATAGCGTGCGGCCGGCGGGATCGTGATGCCGAACAGCTGCGTGAACCAGTCGGCGTAGATGTCACTGATGTGCTGGTCCGGATGCGATGCCGTGTTGTAAGCGGAAATGAAGGCGTCCAGCTTGCGGTAGGCGAGGTGCTTCGGGAGGTCATAGGAGCGCACGCGCTTCTTCTGGCCCACGACGAAGCCGTGCGGGCTGATCTTGCGGGCCAGGCCCGCGTACTTGTGCCGGTCCAGCACGGCGAGCGACACGACGATCGGGTAATCCTGCTGCCTTGCCTCCTGCAGCGAGGCCTTGTACAGCGCGGGGCTGTAGGTTTCGTCGTAAACCTTGTTGAAGCAGGGGCATTCGGCCAGCCAGTCGTACAGCGCGTATTTTTTCAGATGCGGCCAGTCCGCGGCCCGGCGCGTGCGGCGGCGCTCGTCGACCCACAGGTCGATCTTCAGGTGCGGGAAGGCGTGCGCGAAGGCGGCGAAGCAGCTTTGCAGGTAAGTGAAATCGCCCAGCGCCAGGTGGGCGATGAACAGGATCCTGTCGGCACGCGCGAGCAGCGCGCGGTCGACCAATGCCGTGCGGGCGGCCGTGTCGGCCAGCCAGTCCGTATCGAATGCGCCCGGCTGTGCGTGGCCACCCCAGCTGTCCAGTTTCAGCGTCTGTTCACTCGAGATCTTCATAGCAAAATTGTAGAGGGCGAATGGCCGGGGTAAAACAGTCGGTGCTGTAAAGTTGGGTAAAGCTTTTGTTAAGAATTACCAGACCAAGATGACGTCCGTATTGCATGCCGGGGTAATGGGAAATGGCTGATTAGTAAATATTGCATCCCGTCAGTCTGCCAGATTGCATGGCAAAACGATGCACTGTTGAGGTTACAAGTTGTAACGACGTGCACCACCGGCCGTTGCGGGCCGATGGTGCGTGGTCCGGCGTCAGCCCAGGTTGCTGCCGCGGATCTTGCTCAGGTCGGTGTCGCTGCCGGCCGTACCGGGCCGTGGATCGAGGCTACCGCCGGCGCCGCCGCCGGGCATGGCACTGCCCGTGCCCATGTCGGACGAGCCGGCATGCCCCGCGCCCATCGAGCCCATGCCGGCACCCGCGCCCGTGCTGGCGCCAGCGCCGCCGCCGACCATGCCGCGCATCGCCACGTCCGGTCCCATGCTGGGCGCGCCGGAACGCATCGGGTCGGTGCCATAGAAGCTGTGGATGTGCTGGGCCCATTGCGCATCGGCCATGTCGGGCCAGGCATCCTTGTCGAAGCCGGGGGCGTTCCGCAGGCGTTCCTTCTCGATGTCGAGCACGAAGCGCTTGTTGACGGTGTCCAGGTGCAGGGCTTGCCAGGGCACGGCGAACAGCTTGTCGCCCATGCCCAGGAAGCCGCCGAAGGACAGCACGGCGTAGGCGACCTGGCCGGTCTGCATGTCGAGCATGATTTCCTTGATGTCGCCCAGGTCGTCGTTGGCGGCGTTGACGACACTGTCGCCGATCAGGGTGTCGGCGCCCATCAGCGCCGGGCCGGGGCCGGCATGTCGCCCGGTGGCCTTGTACATGCCGTATTTGTCGCGATCTGCGTAGCTCATCTCTCGTCCTCCTGATGTCGATGATTGCAGGGCTGTCGGTGTGCGGTACCCATCAAGGGTAGACGGGCCTCCTCGTACGCGTTTGCGTCCACTCAATCGTGCGCCAATGCGGTACGCGCCGACGCTCCGATCCTAGTCCCAATCCGCATTGCCGTGCGCCCGCTAGATGCCAGGAAAAAGACAACTGGCACAGGTCGAAAAGTAGCGCCGCGTAATACTTGGTGAGAATCGGGTGCCGCCCGCTCGACTATCATGCTGGACTTGGTTCATGATCAATGCACCCAAACACGAAGGAGTGGCGATGAAACGTTGGATGTTGGCGGTACTGATGTGCGCGGCGGGCGCCGCGCAGGCGAATTCGGCATGCGACAAGCCGAAGAAGGATTTCGATGGCCTGTATTGCCTGAACAAGGTGTACCAGGAAGCGGACAATGAGCTCAACAGCACGTACGGCAAGCTGGCCGGCAAGCTCGATGCGGACGGCAAGAAGCGTCTCAAAACGGGCCAGCTGCAATGGATAGCCGAGCGCAACAACAACTGTTCGCGCCACGAGGGCAGTGCGTTCTACGTCAACCTCGAGTGCGCGACCGACACGACCGTCCGCCGCGCCCAGTTCCTGCAGGACCGCCTGCGCGAGTGCGTGAGCGCGGGCTGCCAGAACAGCAAGCTGTAAGCGCGCCGGCCGTCAGTCCAGGTCGGAGGCGTCGTGGCGCTCCAGCACCTGTTCTTCCGGCTTGCCGCGCACGCGGTTGACCTTGCGCCCGCGGATCACGGCCGGCCGCGCGCCGACCTCGTCGGCCCAGCGGCGCACCTGCTGGTACTGGTGCACGGCGAGGAATTCGCCGGCATCGTACAGCTCGCCCAGCACGAGGCCGCCGTACCACGGCCAGATCGCCATGTCGGCGATCGTGTAGTCGTCGCCCGCGACGAAGCGGCGCCCGGCCAGCAGGCGGTCGAGCACGTCCAGCTGGCGCTTCGTTTCCATCGCATAGCGGTTGATCGGGTATTCCAGCTTTTCCGGCGCGTACGCATAGAAATGGCCGAAGCCGCCGCCGACGAAGGGTGCCGATCCCATCTGCCACATCAGCCAGTTGAAGGTCTCGGTGCGGGCCGGGATGTCCTGCGGCAGGAAGGCGCCGAATTTCTCCGCCAGGTAGACGAGGATAGCCCCGGACTCGAACACGCGCACGGGCTCTTGCCCGCTGCGGTCGACGAGGGCCGGGATCTTGGAATTCGGGTTGATGTCGACGAAGCCGCTGCCGAACTGGGCGCCTTCGTTGATGCGGATGAGCCAGGCGTCGTATTCCGCGCCCGCGTGGCCGGCGGCCAGCAGCTCCTCGAGCATGATCGTGACCTTTTGCCCGTTCGGCGTACCCAGCGAATACAGTTGCAGCGGATGCTTGCCCACCGGCAGTTCCAGCTCGTGGGTCTTGCCCGCGACGGGACGGTTGATGCTGGCGAAGGCGCCGCCGGAGGGCGTCGCCGGGGACCAGACCCGGGGCGGGACGTAGGGGGACGTGAACGGGTTCGTGGGGTCGGACATTGCACTTCTCCTTCTGGGACTCGGTAGGAGAGGCGATGATGCCCGAAAAGCGACGTTCGTGCTGGAAGCGAAGAACGTCGCCCCCGCGGAGGCGGGGGCCCATGCTGAAGTGCCGAATTCCGTGTTTTGGAAATGCCGTGGCGTTCTGGATGAACGACTTCAGAGGTTCAGTATGGATCCCCGCCTGCGCGGGGATGACGGGGTTTAACGCAGCAGTTTCAACCCCGGCGGCAGCGCATCGCCGAACATGCGCGTGCTGCTTTCCTGGTCCAGTTCGACGACCTCGCGCACCTGTGCGGACCAGCTGGCCGGTGCGCCCGCGGATGCGAGCTTCTGCAGTACCTGGGCGCGCAAGTCCTCGCCGATGTCGCGCGTGCGGTCGCCCGTCTTGCGCGCGATGTGGGCGGCGGCGAAGCCGGCCGGTTCGATCCGCTTCCAGTCGAGCAGCATGAGTTCCGTCAGCCAGCGTCCGGCCGCATCCGGCGGCGCGACTTCGTGCGCGCTGCCGTGCAGCGGCGTGCGGGCGCCCACGCGCGCGAGCGCCCACAGATAGCGCGCATACGTGGCCGCGGCCTTCGCGTCGGGCTTGGGCGTCGCCGGAATGCCCATGATGCGGCCGACCATCCAGTCCCCGATCTCGGCCTTGTACGCGGCCGGGATGCGCTCCAGCGACGCGCCCAGGCGCAGCATGTCGTCCTCGCTGCCGTCGACGAGCGTGGCGGGACGCCTGGCGCGGTCGTTCGGGTCGGCCTGCAGGTTGAACGCGAAGTCGTCGAGCAGGCGCAGCTGCGCTTCCGTGGAGAGTCCGCCGGCCACGCGCCGCCACAGGGTCCACCATTCGGCGCGGACCTGGCTGTCCTTGACGTATTGCGCGCCGGCCGGGAACAGGGCCCACAGCTGCTGGATTCTCCAGTCGTCGAGCGGGTCGCCGAAGCCGGGCCGCAGGCACCAGCCGGCCAGGTTCAGCCACACGCGTTCGTGCTCGGCCGAGCGGCGCCGGCCTTTCGCGCGTTCCATCAGGGCGTCGAACAGGCGGCGCAGCAGGGGCGTCTCCCACCGTTCGCGGCCGCCCAGCACGTGTTCGAGCGCGCCGCGCAGCTGGCGCACTTCGCGCACTTCCACCTGCTGGTTGCGGGCGCCGAAGATGCGGTCGATGCGCTTGACGGCTTCGTCGACCTGCGGATGCGCGCTATCGGCGCTGGCCGGCGCCTCTTCTTCGCCGCGCAGCTGGAATTCAAGGCGCCAGCGCTGGCCGCTGCCATCCTCGGCCACGCAGAACATCTCCAGCGTGCCGAGCTCGGACAGCGCGGCCGCCAGTTGCACGGGGATGGATGCGGTCTTCGCATCCTGCGCGCGCAGCACGGTGGCGATCGCGGGCAGGCGCACGACGTCGGCGGGATCGAGGTCGACGAGATCGCCCGCCGCGGCCGTATCGGCGATGGCGGACACGAGGTGGAAGCGCACGGGCCGGCCCACGCGCAGCGCGAAGCTGCGTTCGGCCAGCGTGATCTCCGCGCCGGCACGGGCGCCGCGCGGCAGCACGCAGACGGCGCTCAGTTTCCCATCCTTGCGTTGGCCTTCCTCGAGGATCAGGTAATAACTGCGCGCCGAGCCGCTTTCGATGGCGGGCGCGAGCCCGGCGCGCGCGAGCGAATAGGCGACGGCGCCGCGCGCGACGGCGACGTCCGGATCGGCATTGTGCAGCACCCGGACGGCGTCGCCGCGCCACGCGGACAGCACGCCGGCCAGCCGCTGCGCCAGCGCTTCTCCGCGGAACACGCCGCCGTTCAGCAGCAGCGTATCCGGCACGGGCAGGCGATCGTCATCGGGGATGCCCAGCGCCTCGCGCGCCGCCTGCGCGTGCTGGCGCAGGAAGCCCGCCAGATGGCGCGTGATGGCCGGGTCGCTCGCATACGGCAGGCCGAATTCGACGATGCCGGCGCGGGCGCGCTGCGGACCTTCCTGGGTGTCGTTAAAAGGGAAAAAACCGTCCAGCACGATGCGGTCGACGTCGGCCTTCGCGATCGTCGCGGAGCGGCTGGCGCCGATGAGGCGCGAGCCGCTGCCGAGCAGGGTGACGGTCACTTCATCCGGCGCGTCCGGCGCCAGCAACTGTTCCTTCGCGGCGCGGCAGCGTTCCGTCAGTTGCGCGAGCCGGCCGGCCGACAGGCGCTGGCTCTCGCCCAGGCGCGATTCGGCCAGGTGGGCGAGGGCGAGGTCCATGTTGTCGCCGCCGAGGATCAGGTGGTTGCCCACGCCGATGCGCGACAGCGCCGGTTCTCCGTCTTTCAGTTCGACTTTGACGAGCGTGAAGTCGGTGGTGCCGCCGCCCACGTCGGCCACGAGCACGAGCTTCGCGTCCGCGAGGTCGGTAGCCAGGGTCGTGCGGTGGCGTTGCAGCCAGTCGTACAGGGCCGCTTGCGGCTCTTCGAGCAGGCGCACGTCGGGCAGGCCGGCGAGACGCGCCGCTTCCAGCGTGAGGGCGCGCGCGCCTTCGTCGAACGACGCGGGGATCGTGAGGACGATCTGCTGCCGTTCCAGCGGCTGCGTGGGGTGCCGCGTATTCCACGCCGCGCGCAGATGGGCGAGATAGCTGGCGCTCGCGGCCAGCGGCGAGACTTTCGGCACGTCGTCCGGCGCGCCCCACGGCAGGATCGGTGCCGTGCGGTCCACGCCCGGATGCGACAGCCAGCTTTTCGCGGAGGCGACGAGACGCCCCGGCGAGGCGGCGCCGAGACTCCGCGCGAGGCGGCCGATGGCGACTCTTTCCACGCCGCCCACGTCCGGCTGTTGCCACGGCAGTTGCAGCGCATCCGCCGCGAGTTCGCCGTCGAGCGGGTGGTAGCGGCTCGACGGCAGCAGCGGCGCCGTGCCCACTTCGCCGGGCGCCACCAGCTGTGGAATATCGAGCGTGGCGACCTGGTCGGACCCCACGTCGGCATACGCCAGCACCGTGTTGGTGGTGCCGAGGTCGATGCCGACGAGGGCTGGTCTGGTGCGGGTCACTGCTCGGTGCTGCGGACGTCGAACTCGACCTTCCAGCGCTGGCCTTCACGGGCCACGGCCACCAGTTCCAGCGTGCCCGCTTCCGTCGCGACGGCATGCAGCTTCACCTGCACGACGTCGCCCGGCGTGCGGCCTTCCGCCGGCAGCGTCGCCTGGATCTCGTTCAATTCCTGCAGCTCGTCCGGGCTCCAGGACTCCAGCACGGTGCCGATATGGTCCTGGCGCCGCACGGTGGAGCCGAAGAAGCGGAAGTGCACGGGCTCGCCGACGACGAGGCCGAATTCCTGGCCCGGCAGTTCCAGCTCGCTGCCTTCTTCCATGCCGAACGGCGCCACGCACAGCGCTTCCAGCGGCGGTTCGAAGCCGGGGATCGCGGGCATCGAGGACTCGACGCCGACATAGTACGACCGGGCCGTGCCGCCGCGGATGCGCACGCCGCCGCCGCGGCGCGCATAGCCGTAGTAGGCGGCGCCGCGCGCGACGGCGAGATCCAGGTCCGCGCCTTCCAGCATGCGGGCCGGTTCGGCGCCTTCCATGTACAGCCAGTCGTTGATGGTGTCCATCACGCGCTTGGCCAGGATCTCCGACTTGAACACGCCGCCGTTGAACAGGACGGCGCTCGGGTGCAGGAAGGTGTGCTCGGCATTCACCTTGCCGTTGAAGCCTTCCAGCTCCGCCGTCGCGCCGGCCTGGCGGCCGAGGAAGGCGGCGAGGTGGCGCGTGATGGCGGCGTCCTGCGCATACGGCAGGCCCACTTGCGTGAGGCCGGCGCGCGTGCGTGTCGCGGGGCGTGCGGACGCTTCCACGCGCGGGAAGAAGCCGTCCGTGATGAACGTGGTGACTTCGTCGCGCGTGAGCTCCGTGCGGATCGAACCGCCGATCAGCTTCGAGCCGCGGCTCGGCACGACGATCGGCCACGTGGTCGCGTCGGCGTCCGCCAGCAGGTGTTCCTTGGCGCCGCGGCAGGCGTAGGTGAGGGCGCGCATCTGCCATGCATCCAGCTGCGTGCCGTTCGCCTGCAGCTTGCGTGCGACGAGGTGGGCCAGCGCGAGGTCCATGTTGTCGCCGCCCAGCAGGATATGGTCGCCGACGGCGACGCGGTGCGGTTCCAGGTTGCCGTCGCGTTCGAGGATGGCGATCAGCGAGAAGTCGCTCGTACCGCCGCCCACGTCGACGACCAGCACGATGTCGCCCGCTTTCACTTGCTTGCGCCAGCCGCCGCCGCTGCCTTCGATCCAGCTGTACAGCGCGGCCTGCGGTTCTTCCAGCAAGGTCGGGTTGCCGTATCCGGCGCTCTTCGCGGCTTCCGCCGTCAGTTCGCGCGCGGCCGGGTCGAACGACGCCGGGATCGTCACGGTGACGGCCTGCCGTTCGAACGGCGCGTCCGGATGCGTCGCGTTCCACGCGGCTTTCAGGTGTTCGAGGTAGCGGGTCGATGCGGCCAGCGGCGACACGCGTTCGACTTCTTCCGGCGCGTCGGTCGGCAGGATGGCGGCGCGGCGATCGACGCTCGGGTGGCTCAGCCAGCTCTTCGCGGACGACACGAGGCGGATCGGCGTGCCTGCGCCGCGGCTGCGTGCCATTTCACCGACGACGGGCGCGGCCTGGCCGTTCGTCCACGGCAGCGCCAGTTCGCCCGGCGCCAGTTCGTCCGGGTGCGGCAGGTACAGGAACGACGGCAGCAGCGGCAGCGCCTCGACGGTGCCGGGCGCGCTCAGTTGCGGGATGCCCAGCACGCCCTGGTCGGCCTTCTCGCCGTCGCTGGCCTGCAGGTCCACGTACGACAGCGCGCTGTGCGTCGTGCCGAGGTCGATGCCGATGGCGTAGCGGGCGTCGTTGGTCTGGATGTCGCTCACAGTTCCACCTCCGCCGGGGCGATGACGCTGGCGTCGTGTTTATCCGCCAGCTGCGGCAGGCGCACGTCGCGGGCGCGCCAGCCGCGATGCGACAGGGTGCCGGTGAACGGGGCCTTGCCGACGACGTTGCCGGTCAGGCGCACGCTGGCGGCGTCGAAGCCTTCCGGCAGCGTGATGCGCGTGCCTTCCAGCTCGCCGCGCACGGGTTCGATGGTGAAGTGCTCGCGCAGCACGCGCGCGCAGCCTTCGTGCACGAGACGGGCGGCGGCGCCGATGTCGGCGTCCGCGTAGACCGTGATGTTTTCGTTGGCGAAGTCGATCAGGCGGGCTTCGCGCTGCAGGAGGCCCAGCAATTGCAGGGCCGCGTCCGGCGTGGCGATGCGTAATGGGGCCGATGCGGGGGCCGATGCGGGGGCAGGTGCAGGCGCGGGCTTCGGTGCTGGTGCCGGGGCGGGCGCAGGTGCGGCGATCGGGCCGACCTGGTCGTCGCGCACGCGCGCGGCGAACTCGGCGTCGCCCAGGGTCTTGAAGAAGGCGCCGAAGGCAAGGGACAGCCGGCTCCAGAAGGATGGCAGGTTGGTCGGTTGGCTCATGTTCTTGTGGTGTCTGGTGCGTGGTTCAGAAAGGGCGCATGATACCAGTTAGACAGCATCCGCCGCCGGATCATCTGTCGTGCTGCCCGCCAGCAGCGCACGTGCATACACGTCGAAATCGTCCAGTCCCCGCTTGATGATGGTCACCAGCGCGGGCAGCGGCGCGGCCTGGTGGTCCCATTCGGCGCGGCAGAATTCGCCCGTGCGCTTGAGGTCCTCGGCCAGTGCCGGCTCGATCCAGCCGTTGTCCGCCAGTAGCGTGATGACTTCACGCTCGTCGTGCGCCGGGCCCAGGCCGCGGTCGGCCAGCACGTAATCGCCCATCTCGACGGCCGCTTCCCAGGCGCGGATCACGTTCAAGGTCGCCGCGTCCTGGCGCGTGATGTCGCCGACGAAGGTCGTCGGGTCCTTCTCGTATTCGTCGCGGGCACGCTTGCAGCAGCGCTCGATGGTGCCCGTCTTGCTGACCAGCAGGTCGTGATCCATGTTGTTCCCTCGCTGCGGGACGTGGAGGGTCCCGTTACAGTCAATACGTTACAACAAGAACAACACAGCCGCCGCACAAGTGGGCGCAAGCGCACCCAGCAGCAGGCCCACGGCCCCGATCGACTCGTCGTTGAAGCCGCGCCGCAGCAACGCCACGCCGGCCGGGTTCGGCGCATTGGCGATGACGGTCAGGCCGCCGCCCGCCACCGCGCCCGCCACCAGCATGTATTGCGCGCGTTCGGACAGGCCGGCGATCAGCGAGCCGAGGTAGGTCAGCGCGGCGTTGTCCGTGATCGCGGTGAGGCCCAGCGCGCCGAAGAACAGGGCGGTCGGTTCCAGCTTCGCGACGATGGGCTGCAGCCACCATTGCTGCATCCCGCCCAGCACGACGAGGCCGGCGAGGAAGAAGCCGACCAGCAGGCCTTCCTTCAGGATCAGCGGGTCCTGGTAGCGCGGGTAGGCCTGGGTGATGCCGAGGAACAGCAGGAAAATGCCGGTGAACAGCACGGGATGGTGGGCCAGCAACACGATCGCCGTCAGCACGCCCAGGTGGGTGAGCGTGACGAGAACCGGCATGCGCACGGGCGCCTCGCCCTCGATCGAGATGTCGAACGGACGCAGGTGCGGGCGCAGCAGGTACGTCACGACGCTGGCGTTGGCCAGCACGGCGATGGCCGCGCGCCAGCCGAAGTGCGTCAGCATGTGGATGCTGTCCCAGCCCCACGCCCCGGCCACCATCAGCACGGGCGGCGCGGCATACGACGTCAGCGTGCCGCCGATCGACACGTTGACGAACAGGACGCCCAGCGCCCCGTACTTCAGCCATTCCGGCATGCCGGGACGGAACACGGACGGGGCCAGCATCAGCGCGGCGATCGTCATCGCGGCCGGTTCCGTGATCAGCGAGCCGACCAGCGGCACGAGAGCGAGGCCCAGCCATGTCTGCGCGACTTCCGTGCGCAGCGGCAGCAGCCGCGCGAGCAGGCGCACGAGCGAGCGCGCCGCCTCCAGCACGGGCCGCGACGGGGCCACCACCATCACGACGAACACGAACAGCGGCTCCGTGTAATGGCGCGATTCGGCGTAGTCGATGGCGGCGGCGCTGCCGTCGACGAAGGCCATCGCCAGCATCAGCACGAAGGCCCAGAAGCCGAAGACGACCTCCACCTCGCCCAGCAGGTGGAACAGGCCGGCGTGGCGCGGATGGCGGTGCGCCAGGCCCTCGAAGAGACGGGTGGCGAACGTGTGCAGCAGGGCGAGCACGAACAGGATCAGGGCGATCTTGTGCATGGTCGTGGTCATGACGAGTTCCTTTTCAATCACCCCGTCGTCCCCGGACTAGGCGTCCCCCTTGGCGGGGACCCAATTTTGCATGCGCCATCGAAACGCTTGCAAATTGGGCCCTGCCTTCGCAGGGGCGACGGTCTTAGGGCTGGCGGGCCGGATAGCTTCCGAGTTTTACTTTAAGCACGCGCGGCACCGTGGTGAAATTTAACCCGTAATCGGTCTGGTCGCCGTTCCATACGTGATGCAGCACCCAGTTGCCCGCGTCGTCGTAGCGGCCTTCCTCCACGCGCGCGAGCATGGCGCGCTTGCCGCTGCCCTCGGGTGCGGTGAAATCGATGCGCGCCATGCGGCCCGTGACCAGGTATTCGTCCGGGCCCAGCGCCGCGACCAGCACGCCGCCTTCCGGCCCCTGCGGATTCGCGGGGCGCGGCTTCATCCACGTCCAGTCCGACGCGCCGAACGTGCCCTTGTCGTAGTGGACGCGCGCCTTCCAGTTGCCCAGGTCCAGGTCGACGGGCTTGCGGTCGTCCGGTTCGCTCGCGCCCCAGACGTTCCCCTCGAACGCGTGCCGCGCCCAGAGTCGCATGATCGGCGCCACGAGGCGGTAGTTGCTGGCGAACGGCTCCAGCATGTCCCACGCGCTTTTTGGAATCGCGGCCGGGTCGTTCGCCTCCTTCGTGAAATCGACGCCGAACGGCGAGAAGCCGATGCCGCGCCGGCCCATCACGTCGAACAGGTAGCGCGCGTAGGCGAAGGTGTGGCCGGTCTCGGGGACGAACAGCGGATTGTCCGGGCGGTCGTACAGTTTCAGCACGGCGTGGTATTTCGGCGTCTCGGGAAAATAGATGTCCGGGCCGATCACGTCGATGTGCGGCGCGCCGGCCTTCCACACGTCGATCACGTTGTCGGTGGGACCGCCGGCCGAGTACGACGTCGGTTCCTGCTGCTTGAACGGATCGCGCAGCGCCACGTTGACGTACATCGGCAGGTCCAGCTCCGCCTTGCCCGCCGCGGCGACGGCGTCGGCGAAGCGCGCGATGTACCAGGCGTGGAACGCTTCGTCCGCGTCCTTGCCGAAGACCTCCGTCCACGTGCCGCCCGTGCGTCCGCGCGCCGTCAGGAGCGGCGCGGGCACCGGGCCCGCGAACAGTTTATTTGCTTCCGGCGAGTGGTCGCGCGCGCTGCCGTAGGTGCCCGTCTCGTTTTCGATCTGGACCATGATGACCGTGCGCTGCGGATCCTTCCCGCGGATGTGGCGCATCAGCGCGACGAAGGCGTTGCGGTCGGCGTCCAGCGTGGCCGGGAAGACCGGCGACAGCGAATCGCGCAACTCGCCCTTCGCATCGACGACGCGCGGATAGCGGGCGTTGTCCAGCTTGACCCACGCCGGCGTATAGCTCGGTCCATTGTTCTTCCACGCGCCGAACCACAGCAGCACGAGGCGCACGTTGTGGGTGCGCGCCTGCGCGAGCAGCAGGTCGAGGTAGCCGAAGTCGAAGACGCCCGGCTTTGTTTCGATCTGTTCCCACGCGATGGGCACTTCCAAGGCATTGGCGCCCAGCTTGTCGATGGCCGGCCAGACGAGCGGCATCTGCGCGGGCCAGGCACTGGAATTGTTCACCTGCGCGCCCAGCATGAAGAACGGCTTGCCGTCCACCAGCAGCGCATGGCGCCCGTCCTTGTGCACGATCCGCGGCAGCGGCGCGTCGAGGACGATATCGGCGCCCTGGGCCGACCAGGCCAGGGCGGACAGCAGCAAGCCGGCCAGCGTCTTTTTCATTCGGTCTCCTGTCGTGGTGATTTTGAACATTGTCCCACGACCGGGACCGTCTCAGCGCAGATGCGCGCGCAATCCGGTGACACCGGGCGCGACGTCGTCCGCCAGCACGTGCCGGTCCGGGAAGTCGCCCCCGTTCTGCGTGCGGTAGGGAATCGGCGCATCCGTGAACAGGGTGCGCATGCGCGCCGCCAGGCCGGCCTTCGCGCGTTCGACGCCCTCGGCATCGATGCGGCTCGTCCCATGCACGGCATACGTGGGCAGCACGTCCATGCCAGGGTAGAACAGGACGCCGTGCGTGATCGGGAACAGCAGTTCGTCGAGCTGGCCGTTGATGCCGCGCGGGCCGTAGTCGGCGGCCGGTCCGCCTGTCGTCACGGACAGCAGCGCGCGTTTGCCCGCGAGGCCGCCCTCGCCGTAGCGGTGGCGGTTGCCGGCGCCCTGGTAGCCGTAGGCGAGGCCGAAGGCGTACACGCGCTCGATCCAGCCCTTCATGATGGCCGGCATGCCGAACCACCACAGCGGGAACTGGAAGACGACGGCATCCGCCGCCATCAGCTTGGCCTGCTCGGCGCGCACGTCGTCCGGTTGCGTGCCGGTGCTGAACGCGTGGCCGGATTCGTCCACGAACGACAGGCGCTCGCGATCCTGCCGGTCGGGGAAGTCGTGTTCGTCGTAGACGGCGTTCCAGCCCATTGCATACAGGTCGGACTGGATCACTTCATGGCCCTGGGCGCGCAGTTCGGCGCGCGCGGCCCGGACCATCTGCGCGGTGAGGGAATGCGGGTCGGGGTGGGCGTGTACCAGTAAAACAGTCTTCATCGTTTGCTCCTTGATTGCGATGGAGGCCATTCTGGGCGTGCGAACCGCGCTTGGGAATGCCAGCCGGCTTTTGGGGTAGTATCCAAAAAATGGATATCAAGCGCATCGATTTCAACCTGCTCGTGACGCTGGACGCGCTGCTGGCCGAGCGCAGCGTGAGCCGCGCCGCGCAGCGCCTGAACCTGAGCCAGCCTGCGCTCAGCGCCCAGCTGGCGCGCCTGCGCGAGATGCTGGGCGACCCATTGTTCGTGCCGAGCCACCGCGGCATGACGCCCACGCCGCTGGCCCTGGGCCTGCAGGCGCCGCTGGCGGCGGCCCTCGCGCAGCTGCGCGACGTGGTGACGTCGGCCCGCGCCTTCGACCCCGCGCGCGACGAGTTCACGCTCCACGTGGCGTGTTCGGACTACGTGCAAGCGGCGCTGCTGCTCGACTTCACGCTCGCGCTGCGCCGCGACGCGCCGGGCCTGCGCATCGCCCTGCGTCCGGCCGATTCCACGCGGCTGGAAGCGCAGATGGAAAAGGGAGACGTCGACCTCGCGGTGCTGACGCCGGAAGGCATCGCGGAGTCTCTCCGTTCGCGTGCGCTGTTCGAGGAGCGCTACGTCTTCATCGCGCGGCGCGGCCACCCGGCGCTGCGCCGGCCGCTGGACACGCAGCGGTTCTGCGAACTCGAACACGTGATGGTCTCGCCGCGCGGCGGCAGTTTCACGACGCCGGTCGACGAGGTGCTCGACGCGCAGGGCCTGCGGCGCCGCGTCGTCGTGTCGGCGTCGACGTTCCACTCGGTACTGGACCTGGTCGAACGCTCCGACCTCGTCGCCCTCGTGCCGGCCCGCCTGGTGGAAGGGCGCCCAAACCGCCTGCGCGTGCTGGCGCCGCCGCTGCCCGTACCCGGCTTCGCCATCCACATGGCCTGGCATAACCGCAACCATGGGGACGCGGCGCAGCGCTGGGTGCGCGAGCGGCTGGTGGCGTTTGCGCGCGCGGCGCCGCGTTTCGGACATCCAACATAAAAAAGGCTGTGTTCGCGCTATTTATGTGAACTGAAATTCGTTGCAGAGGTCATACGCATCGTCGAGTTAACTCATGAGGAGTGACGATGCGCGGCCTGACGTTCGACGAATT